>JBJKRX010000036.1:0-7719 GCA_046704425.1 Nitrospirota bacterium | reverse complement strand
ATATACACCGGCCCCGCCGCCGCCCCCTTCTGGACCGGCGTCCCCATCGCTTCGGCGAGCGGCGGCGCATCTACCGCAACCGCGGCCGTGTCCGCCGGCTCCGCAGCAGGGGCGCTCATCCGGAGCGACCGAGACTGCAGGATAACGACAGCCCCGTCCCGGTCGATCGCCCATTCAACGTCTTGCGGACGCCCGAAATGGCGCTCGAGGAGCAGGCCGATCCGGGTGAGCTCCCGGACCTGAACAGGCGTGAGGCAGCTGCGCCGTCGTTCCGGTTCCGCCACAGGAACGGTCTCGATGCCGCCGGTGGCGACCGGAACGATCATCATTTCCTTTGCGCCTATGCGCGATGCAACGATCACCCCGCCGTCATCCCGGGAGACCCGGTAATAATCGGCGTCCGTCGTCCCCTCGACCACCGCCGCCCCGAGCCCCCACGCCGCGTTGATGACGAGGGTCGTCGGGTCGCCTTCCGGATCGACCGTATAGAGCACCCCGCTGGACACTGCCTGTACCATTGCGACGCATCCCACCGCCATGCTGATATCCTGCAAAGCATATCCCAGACGGGCCTGATAGGCAGCCGCCTTTTTCGAAAAGGGACTCGCGATCACCCGCCGATATGCCGCAGCAAGGGATGCCACGTCGAGGGGGACGTTCAGAACGGTTTCGTACTGTCCCGCGAAGGAATGTTCGCCGTCCTCTTCGGCTGCGCTGCTCCGGACGGCCAGCCGGCACGCAGCGCCGCAGCGGGACCGAATCTGGTCGATGGCCTTCTCAATGGCGACCGTGAGGTCGGGGGGAAGTTCCCCGTGGAGGATCAACTCGTGCAGCTCGTCGTAAAGGGCGGGCGAAACCGGGCCGGGGGGGAATGCAGCACGCTCGAAGATGCGATTCTGCCGCAGGTAGGACTCGTACGCCCGTGTCGTTATAACGAACGCCTCGGGGACCGCGAGATGCAGGACGCTCTTTATCTCCGCCAAGCTGCTGATCTTACCGCCGATGTTCCTGGCCGTCGCGTTAGTGTCCGGCTCCAGAAAGAGCAGCAAGGGCGTCGCGTGCTCCGTCGTTTCGTCGAGGGCGTGACGGATCCGGGAGTCGATCCGGGAAAGGGCGTCCTGCAGCTTCGGATACCTGGCATTCGTCAACACCGTGAAACGGTCGACCGACCGTTGCACCGCCGTGTGTAGTTCCGCGTAGGATCTCCGGACGTATTGAATGTCGAAGAGATAGTCGCCGCCGAGCGTCTCGCCCATCTCCGTGATGATCTCCAGAGACCGGTTGTTGCTCTCCAGGACCGTCCGGAAATCCGTGAACAGGCGTTCGAAGGATTCCCGGCTGCGGGACCGGCGTAACGCCCTCCCGAGCCATGCGCGGAGATGTGCAACGAAGGTGCGCATGCCCGTCCTAGGCGTGTTTTTCCAATGCCCGCCGGATCGACTCCTTGAGCTCTTTGATCTTTACCGGCTTGGGGAAAAAATCGTGCACGTCGCCGCGCAGCGCCTCGATCGCCGCATCGAGATTCGCGAATGCCGTGATCATGATCACCGTCGTATCGGGATGCTCTTTCTTGACGATGCGCAGCACCTCCATCCCGTCAATGCCCTTCATCTTATAGTCCGTTACGACGACATCGAACGCCGTTTCCCGCAGTCGCGCCAGCGCCGGTTCGGCGTTCAAAAACGTCTCGACGAGATAACCGTCCTGTTCCAGAGAAAGCTTGGCCATATCGCCGACGATCTTTTCGTCGTCGATGACCATGATACGGTGTTGGGTCATGATGCCTGTGCTCCTTTCCATGTTGGCAGTTCTATCGTGAAGGTGGTTCCGACGCCCACCTTGCTCTCCACCCGAATATCGCCGTGGTGGTTCCTCACAATGCCGTAGCTCACCGACAGGCCGAGTCCCGTCCCGCCCTCTCCCTTTGTGCTGAAGAAGGGGTCGAAGATATGCGGCAGAAATTCGGGTGGGATGCCCTTCCCCGTGTCCATCACCGTTACCTCAACGGACTCGGTCGTCCTCCCGGACCGCGTGCCGATATAGAGCTTTCCGCCCTGCGGCATGGCCTGGACGGCATTGGTCACGAGGTTGACGAGCACCTGCTGGATCTGGTTCTCGTCGATAAACAGGTGGGGGAGGTCGTTCTCGGTGTTGACCGTCAGCTCGATATTGGAGACCTCGACCATGTTCTGCACGAGAGTGAGCGTCTTCTGGATGACGACGTTGATGTCCGCCTCGCTCGGATGTGCGTCCTTGGGTTTCGAAAAATCCAGGAGATTCTTCACGATCTTCCGGATCCGTTCCGTTTCCGCATCAACGGTCCGCATGAATTCGATCCGTTCCTGCTCCGGAAGCTGCGGATAGACCTCTTCGTAGGTCTGCGCGATCATGGAAATGTTGTTCAGCGGATTGGTGATCTCATGGGCAACGCCCGCGGTCAGGACGCCCAGGGAGGCGAGCTTTTTGGATTGGATGATCTCCTCCTCACGGTGCGCGAGCTCTTCGGACATGGCTTGGACAGCGGTAACCAGGGCTCCCAGCTCGTCATTCGAGCGGGACGTCTCGATCTTGTGAAAATCCCCCTCGGCAATGGACTTGGTCATGCGTTCGATCACCCGCAGGGACCGGACGATCTTCTGGGAAATGAAGTGGCTGATCACCAGGGCCGAAAGCAAGATGGCCCAGAAGGATACAATCAATATTCGCTTTGAATTCAATATGATACCGTTTACCCGCCGTCGTTCCAGTCCGGTGATCGCATCGGAGTACTCCTTCAGCCTCCGTCCCGCCGTACGGATCCTGGCTTCGGCCGCTGGATCGGGCATGGCTCTTCCCGGTACTTTCCCGATCGCAGCGGCATATGCCTTCAGCAGCGACTCTAGCTTGTGCAGGTCGGTTTCCCCGATGGCGCGAACGATGTCTGTGCGAACCCCCTCGATAGCGTGTAATGTCTGGCCGATCTTTTCCCGGATCTGGGTGAGCGCCCGCGGGTCATGGTACAGAAATAAGTTCTTCTCGGAGAGCCGCATCTCCAGAAAGGAAGCATTCAGATCGTCGGCGATCTCGACAAAGCGCAGTTTGGTCAGGACCAGGTTCATGTTCTGAAACGCAAAGAATCCGATCAGGATGATGAAGGCCCCGTTCAGGATGTTCGATGCGATCAGTTTGTGTTCGATCTTCATAGCGGTTACGAGGTCTCGGCGTTAGAAATACAATTGGTCCAGCAACGAGAGGTCTATCTGATATCCCATTTCGTCCTTGGCTCGCACAAGAAACCGCCGGAGCACCCGGTTATCGGCAGTCTCCGCAAAAAAGACCCTTCGCATGCCCTTCCGGGATGGATCTGCAGATTGTATCTCCCCCGCAGCACCGCGGTGTGGAGCAATCCCCCCACCCAGATCAGGAAGACGATGAGGAGGGGCGCGACAGGAAAGCCGTACGTGAAGGCCTCCATCTTGACGAGATAGAACCCGCCCAGATCCACGATCCCCAGGACAATACCCGTGGCAATCATGACGAAACCGACCAGAAAACGCAGGAACGGATGGCGGGAGCGGGACGCGTGGGATAAGATGGTCCGGATGATAATCTCCCGCGGAATGGCGACAATCGCGCCCCTGCCGTTCAATTGACGGCTTCCAGAGGGGGAGATATCGACCGATGTGCAAATCATAAAGCCGTACGACTCCTGCACAAGGGGGGGGCCCACGACGCGATTCATGCAAGCTGCTATCCGTCCCGTCAAGGTGAGGACCAGTCAAATAACAGTTTTACGGCATTGTAGCATATTCAACGGATATTCAGAAGAAAATTTCCTGACGAGAGAGAGTGCGGGGGGCAAATCGGAGGTGTTGCATAATATATCAACAAAGAACATTCCGCCCCCCGGGAATACCCCGGGAAGCGGAACGGATGATGTTACGCGACGCGGTTAAACGCCTTCGAATGCCTTTGCCGCATTTCTCGCTTCGGCATCGACCAAATCAGCTTCCTTGTTCGCGGTCGAGAGAATGGCGGCAATGACGTTCAGAACCATGAGCACGCCGAGTACGACCAGAAAACCGCTCATAAAGGCATGGTCCTTTAGCGAGAGCGGGATAGCGGCATCGGTAAATACATGGTGCACATCCGCAAAGCCGCGGGTGGCAAGATACTTATGTTCCAGCTTAGTGAAGATCAGGCCGGAGATGTCCACCCCGAAGATCAGTCCAAGGGACCGCATCATGTTCAGCACCCCGCCGGCAAGCCCCAGCTTTTCCTTCGGGGCGGCTCCCATGATCGCGCTGTTGTTCGGCGGAGTGAACATCCCCATGCCGATGCCGAGCAGGACCAGCTCCCCGACCAGGATCGGCAGGTACACCTGCGTCCCCAGGAAGAGCAGGGCAAAGCAGGCAACGGCGGACACGAACATCCCGCTTGCGGTCATGATCCGCGAACCGTACTTGTCGGACACGTGGCCCGCAAAAGGCGCTACGATCGCCATGGCAAGCGGGATCGGTGTCAAGAGGCTCCCGGTCAGTGCAGGACTGAAGCTCAGCACCTTTTCGAAGTAGAAGGGCATGAGAAAGAGCACTGCGAACAGCACATAGTAGGACATCATGCCCGTCATGTTGCCGATCAGGAACGTGCTGTTCTTAAAGAGCTTCAGATCGATCAGTGGATGCCTGACGCGCAGTTCCGTTATCACAAACAGACCGAGCAGGATACAGGCATTCAGGAAGTAGGCCATGATGGTGCTCGATCCCCATCCGAGGTCCACCACCTCATTGAATGCCAATACGAGGAAAGCAAGACCGGAGGCAAAGAATATCGTACCGAGATAGTCGATGGGCTCTCTCTTCGCGGATTTCTCCTGGGGCGGAAGGATGAACAGCGACGCGATCGTCCCCACGATGCCGATCGGGATGTTGATGAAGAAGACGGCTCGCCACCCGATCGAGGAGATCAGGATGCCGCCCACAAAGGGACCGACCGCCATGGAGATCGCCTGGACAGCGCCCTGAATGCCGATGGCCTGCCCGCGCTCGCTGGCGGGAAACGCCTGCGTGATCAAGGCGACGGAATTGGCCTGCAGGAGCCCGGCGCCTACGGCCTGCAGGATGCGCGCTGCAATGATCATGGCCGAGGAGGTCGACAGGCCGCAGAAGAGCGAGCCGATCGTAAATACCACAAAGCCCAGGTTGTACAGCCTGGACCTGCCGAACATGTCGGCCAGTCTTCCGAAGAACGGCAGGAAGATGGTCAGGGTGAGCATGTACGCCATTGCCACCCATTCGATGACTGCCATCGAGGTGTGGAACTCCGTCTTGAGCGTCGGCATTGCGACGTTCACGATACTGACGTCCAAGGCCGACATGGTCGCACCGATCAGGACGTTGATCAGGATGAACCACTTCCATGTCGGACGCGTGGAAAAGAAGGGATGGGGAAACTGCATACGTTTCTTCATAACCAAAACAACTCCTCTCAACGTGTAACAATAATGCCCTTCTCAGGAAGCAACGGTCATACTGCCGCACAAAGGCGAAACGCCACACTGGGAGGCCGTATCAAGCACCGAAAAACGCTTTTCGGCTTCGGTGTACGGTACATGCAGGGCGTTATCTGCATGACGCTCACCCGTTCAATTGCTTGATCGTATTTTCGATGTTCAGCATAGTTTCTCAAAATTCCATTTAACCGGATATCAATACTAATATTGGCAATATGCATGCCATCTTTATACAACACATAACCAATTGACAAATTGAGAATAATTTTTATTGTTTATTTCGCGAATCTTTCACTCGCTGCAATCAACAGATTGCACTGCAATGATTTATATGCGCACAATGCAACTTTTTGTTTATTATGCGTTTCCCTCATCTCGTCTTTGCATTCTCTTCAATTGCCTTGCAGCTTAGCCCTCCGGGGATGCCATCTCAGCGTAACAAGACAAGAAGGTTGCCGGGACCACCCCCTTTGAGTTACAATAAGTTACGTGTTCCAGACTGCTCCCGAGACCAAAATAATTGGCTTTCCGTCCGTTTATGAATCCTGGAGGCACCGTGCTCGGAATATTAAAACAGGGCGGGTCATCGCTCACGGCAAAGTTCATGATCGGATTGGGCATCATTCTCGTCTGCGCCATTTCCGCCCTCTCCCTGTTTACCTATTCCTACTTAAAAAAAATGTACATCCAGGAAGCCTATGAGAAGACCGACATCGTGCTGGGACACATTGACGCAACCATGGAATACGCCCGCGATGAGCTCCGCCCTCAGGTCTTCCACGCCCTCCCTGGAAACATCTTCATCAAGCAAGTGATGTCCAGCTCCTTTATGAACAAGGGGATCATGAAACGATTCGAGCAGAAATTTCCCCGCTATATCTATCGGCGGGTTGCGATCGATCCCATGAATCCCGCCAACAAGGCCGATGCCTTTGAGGAACGATTTATCAGGAAATTTCAGGACGATCCATCGGCGGCGAAAGAATGGAGGGGCCTCGTCACGAGAAACGGGCAGGAATATTTTCTGCATCTCAAGGCGATCGTCATGGAAAATCAATGCCTGCTCTGCCACGGAAACCCGGATGTCTCGCCCCCGTCCATAACCCTGCATTATGGGAGGGTGCACGGTCGGTACCGAAAGGTCGGAAAGGTCATCGGCGTGGAGTCGATCGCGGCCCCGGTGAGCGATACGTTCCGTCAGTTGCGGCATGTGGCGCTCTTCATATTTCTGTTCGGGATCGCCGTGATGGGCATCCTTTTTGCCGCGCTCAATTATTTCCATTACCGCCTGGCGGTGGTCCCCCTGAAACGGGTGAGTTCCTTCTTCAAGGAGGTCGTTGACGGGCATCGCGGCCTCGACGTCCATTTCGACTCGCCCGAATATGATGAGGTGTCCGAATTGGCGGAATCCTTCAACCGCATGATGGGCTATCTTACGAAATCCGAAGAGGAACGGAAAGAGATGGAGGAACGGATGCTGCAGGCGGACAAGCTGGCTTCCATCGGCCGGCTGGGCGCGGGGGTGGCCCATGAGATCAATAATCCGCTCAGCCTGATCCTGGGCTATACGAATATGCTGCGCAAGGAATGCCCGAAGACCGGGCAAACAAAGGACGACCTGGATATCATCTACAATAATGCACGGCTATGCAAAAAGATCGTGGAGGATCTGCTCAATTTTTCCCGCCAAACGACAACCCACCGCAATCCGACCGATCTGAATGCCGCCGTTGAATCGGCCATCATCCCCCTGGAGGAAACCTATCGGAGCGGCGGGATGTCCATTATCCGCGATTACGATCCTGCGCTGCCTCCGCTGGCCGTTGACCTGGACAAATTGAAACGGATCTTTACGAACCTGATCCTGAATGCCTTCCAGGCCATGCAGCCCGGAGGACGCCTTACGGTCGGCACCTCGCATGATCGCGAGGGGAACGGCATACGGATCGTTTTTGCGGACACCGGCTGCGGCATTCCCCAGGATGCGCTGGACAAGATATTCGAGCCGTTCTTTACGACGAAACCGCCGGGAGAAGGAACGGGTTTGGGACTTGCGGTCAGTTATGGTATCGTGAAGGAGCACAAAGGGGAGCTGTCGGTCGTCAGCGAGCCGGGGAAGGGCTCGACGTTTACGCTCTGGCTCCCGCTGGCAGGGGATATCGATGAAGCCGAAGATTCTTATCGTTGACGACAATCCGGACATGACCCGGCTGCTGGAACGTCTGATC
>JBJKRX010000035.1:0-53525 GCA_046704425.1 Nitrospirota bacterium | reverse complement strand
GCTTCCTCCCGACCCCGCCTCGCGGCGGCAGCCCTTGCGGTTCGGCTAACGGTTCCCGTCATCAGGGTCCATAGAGGACTTACACCTCCAAGTGAGTGCGCCCTGCCGGGCGCACCAAAAAAAGCCGGAGATCATTGTGATCTCCGGCTTCGGTGTGCGAACGCGTTTGGCTTCCTATTTCTTGACGCTGTAAAACACGTCCTTCCCGCGGTACCGCGCGGCGTCGCCCAGTTCCTCCTCGATGCGGATGAGCTGGTTGTACTTGGCGATCCGGTCCGTGCGCGACAGGGACCCGGTCTTGATCTGGCCCGTGTTCATGGCCACGGCGAGGTCGGCAATAGTCGAATCCTCGCTCTCGCCGGAGCGGTGCGAGACCACGGCGGTGTATCCCGCCCGCTTGGCCATCTCAATGCAGTCCAGGGTCTCGGTGAGCGTGCCGATCTGGTTCAGCTTGATCAGGATGGAGTTGGCGATGCCCTGGTCGATCCCCTTCTTGAAGATCGCGGTGTTCGTCACGAAGATGTCGTCCCCTACGATCTGGACCTTCTTGCCGAGCCGGTCGGTCAGGAGCTTCCAGCCCGGCCAGTCCTTTTCGGACATGCCGTCTTCGATCGTGATGATGGGATACTGCTTGACCCAGGACTCGTAGAAGGCGACCATCTCTTCGGCGGACTTCTTCTTGCCTTCGCCCTTGAGATCATACACGCCGTTCACGTAGAATTCGCTGGCTGCGGAATCGATGCCGAGGTACACTTCCTGGCCCGGCTTGTACCCTGCCTTTTCGATTGCCTCGAGGATCACCTGCACGGCCTCTTCATTGGACTTCAAGTTCGGGGCGAATCCGCCCTCGTCCCCGACGGCGGTGTTGTGGCCTTTTTTCTTGAGGACGGATTTTAGGTTATGGAACACCTCGGCGCCGATCCGGATCGCCTCGGTGCAGGAGGCGGCGCCCGCGGGGATGATCATGAACTCCTGGATGTCCACGTTGTTGTCTGCGTGCGCGCCGCCATTCAGCACGTTCATCATGGGCACCGGAAGGTCCCGGGCGTTCGGCCCCCCGATATACTGGTAGAGCGGCAGGTCGGCCTCTTCCGCTGCGGCCTTGGCGGTTGCCAGGGACACGGCGAGGATGGCGTTGGCGCCCAGCTTGCCCTTGTTCTCGGTGCCGTCCAGCTCGATCATGGTCCGGTCGATTGCAGCCTGTTCCGCGGCGTCCATGCCCGTGACGGCCGGGCCGATGATCTCGATCACGTTCGCCACGGCCTTCTGCACGCCTTTTCCCTGGTACCGGGCCTTGTCGCCGTCCCGGAGCTCCAGGGCCTCGCGTTCGCCCGTGGAGGCGCCGGACGGCACGATGGCGCGGCCCAGGACGCCGCTCCCCAGGATCACGTCGGCCTCGATCGTGGGATTGCCGCGCGAATCCAGCACTTCGCGCGCATAGACGTCGATAATTTCGCTCATGGTTCCTCCCAGTCGTTATTCAGAATCGCTCACCGCAAAGCGCGAAGAGCGCGAAGAAAAGCATCCAACAGTCTTATCAGAAAAAACCTTCGCGTCCTTGGCGCCTTCGCGGTAATGGGGCTTCCCCTGTTTCGTCTTTGATGTGGAATCGATTTTTGTTCGGTGAGACCGCATCCTGCTACTGCCCGAGGATGAACCGCCTACCCGCCTCGACCAGTTCGTGGATCTTGTCTTCCGAGGTCGATTCCACGTAGACCCGCACCACCGGCTCGGTGCCCGACGCGCGCATCAGGACCCAGCTGTCGTCCTCGAGCATGTACTTGGTCCCGTCCGCCGTGGTCTTCTTGCCCTTGACGCGCATGCCGCCCAGTTCGCTCAGGGACTGGCTCAGGCGCCCGTCCACGGCCTTGCGGTTCGCCTCGGTAAGCTGGATGTTGACCCGGTCGTTCAGGATCGTCCCGACTTCCTTGTAGAGGCGCGCCAGGAGCTCCCGCAGGGGCTTCTTCTCGCGCGCCACCATCTCCGCCACGAGCAGGCATGCCAGGATCCCGTCCTTTTCGGGCACGTGATCCTTGATGGTCATGCCAGCGCTCTCCTCGCCGCCGAAGATGATCTTGCCCTGCACCAGCAGATCGCCGATGAACTTGAAGCCCACGCCGGTCTCGTACACCTCGATGCCGTGTTTCTTGGCCACGGCGTCGACGAGGTGCGAGGTGGCGATGGAGCGGGCGGCGCCGCCTTTCCAGCCGCGGGTGCGGCAGAGATAGTCGAGGACCAGGGCGAGCACCTGGTTGGGATTGACAACGGTCCCGTCCGCGTCCAGCACCCCGAAGCGGTCCGCATCGCCGTCCACGGCAAGACCGATGTCGAACTTGCCTTTGCGCAGCAGGTCGGCAAGCTCGGCCAGGTTCTTCTCGGAGGGATCGGGCGCGTGATTGCCGAAGAGCGGATTGCGCTCGTCGTGCAGCGCCGTGACCGTGCAGCCTGCGTCGCGAAGCGCGGTGTCGAGGTAATCCCGCCCGGTGCCGTACAGCAGGTCCGCCCCGACCTTGAGCTTCGCCTTCCGGAGCACGTCCCCGTCGATCTTCTTGCGGAGATCGTCGAGGTAGGCCTTCCGGATGTCGATCTCTTCGACCATTCCCTTGCTCTTCGCCTCGGCGATCGGCATGCGGGGGATGTTGTTCTTATCGAGCAGGGCGTTCGCCTTTGCTTCGATGTCCCGGGTCGTCTCGGGCAAGGCCGGGCCGCCCCAGGCAGGAGAGAATTTCAGGCCGTTGTACTGCGGGGGGTTGTGGCTCGCCGTGAAATTGATGCCGCCGGCGGCCTTGCGGCGGAAGATCACGAACGCGACCGCGGGGGTGGGCACGTCGCGGTGCGACAGGTACACATGGACGTTGTTCGCGGCAAGGACGGACGCCGCTTCTTCGGCGAACCGCTCGGAAAGAAAGCGCGTGTCGTAGCCCACGACCACGCCCTTGTCCTTCAGACCTTGCGCGGCAAGGTGTTCGACGATGGCCTGTGTTGCGACGCGCACCCGCGCCGTGGTGAAGTCGTCGGCGATGACGCCGCGCCAGCCAGACGTGCCGAATTTGATCTTTTCAGTCGCCATCTGGGAATGAAAATAGCATACTTGATTGTTCTTTGCAACTTAAAACGGCGCAGCCGCGTTCAGATCCGGATGATCTCGGCGGTGAGTTCGTCACCGATGTTCAGGATCGCGAGGGAATGGTACGGGGCATGGCGATTATCGGTCGGGCTGCCGGGGTTCAGGAAGAGGACGCCCTCCTCCTCGCCCCAGAAGGGCATGTGCGAATGACCGTAGACGATGAGGTCCACGTCCCCGAACTCCTTGCGGATCATCGCGCGCTGGATCGGGATCTTGAACTTGCCGTGGATCAGGCCGACGGTAAAGCGTCCCAGGGTCAGGACCTTCTTTTCCGCGAGCCGCTGGTGCGTCTCCGCGTCGTCCATGTTGCCGGCCACGGCCTCCACCGGCGCCAGGCTCCGCAGTTCGTCCAGGACCGTCAGGTCCACGATGTCGCCGCAGTGCAGGATGAGGTCCACGCCCTGAAAGAGTTCGAAGACCGCGGGCGGCAGCGCGGTTGCGGCAGCGGGGATGTGCGTATCGGACAGGACGCCTATCTTCATGCCTGCACCCCGCGCGCACGGGTCGTGAGCGCCTCCGCGAGGTCGGCGAGCGGAATAGCCGTCTGCTCCTTGGTCGTCATATCGCGCAGCACGGCCTTCCCGTCCCGCATCTCCTGCTCGCCCACGATCACCGTCCACCGGGCCCCGGATTTGTCCGCCTTCTTCATCTGGCTCTTGAGGCTCGCCCCCGTATAGTCCGTCTCCGTACGGATGCCCGCCTGTTTGAGCGCGTGCAGCACCGGCAGGACCATGTTCACGGCCTGGCCTCCCAGGGCGGCGATGAAATAGAGAGGCCGCGGGAGGGGAAAGCTGCCGGCATCGATGAGCGACAGGGCGCGCTCCACGCCCAGCGCAAAGCCGATGCCCGGCGTGGGTGGGCCGCCGATCTCTTCCACGAGACCGTCGTAGCGGCCGCCGGCGGCAACGGTGTTCTGGGCGCCCATATGCCCCATGACGAGCTCGAAGGTGGTCCGGGTGTAGTAGTCGAGCCCGCGCACCAGGCGGGGATTCACCGTAAAGGGTATCCCGAGCCTGGTGAGCCCCTGCTCGACCGTCGTGAAATGCTCCTTGCAGGGTCCGCACAGGTGGTCCAGCATCACGGGGGAATCGCCGAACTTGTCCGCGTCGGCCTTGCAGTCGAGCACCCGGAGAGGATTCGTCTCGTACCGGCGCTGGCAGTCGGCGCACAGGAAGGGCAGCTTCGCGGACAGGTAGTGCCTGAGCGCGTCGCGATAGGCCCCCCGGCAGGCGTTGTCTCCCAGGGAGTTGATCTGGAGGGAGAGCCCCGGAATGCCGAGCCGCGCGAAGAGGGTGTGGAGCAAGGCGAGGACCTCGATGTCCACGTGCGGATGGTCCATGCCCAGGGCCTCGACGCCGATCTGGAAGAACTGCCGGTACCTGCCCTTCTGGGGCCGCTCGTGCCGGAACATGGGGCCCAGGTAGTACAGTTTCGCGAGCGGTTGGTCCGCGTAGAGCTTGTGCTCCACGAAGGCGCGCACGACCCCGGCGGTCCCTTCGGGCCGGAGCGTGATCTTCTTCCCGTCGCGGTCCGCAAAGGTATACATCTCTTTTTCCACGATGTCCGTGGAGGCGCCGATGCTGCGCGCGAAGAGCTCGGTATATTCGAGGATCGGCACGCGGATCTCGGAAAATCCGTAGTCCGCGAAGACCCCGCGGGCGGTCCGCTCCAGATACTGCCATTGCGGCGCGTCCTCCGGGAGGATGTCCTTGATGCCCTTGATCGCCTGGATGCCCATGGATACCCCTTGTTCGTTCGGATCGTTTCCTTACGGTTTCCTGATCAGCTTCCACGGATGGGCCTTCAGGTCGTCCGTGAGCTCTTTCACGTTCTTCATCGTCTCGCGGACGCTCGTGAGCGTCGCGTCGATGTTCTTCCGGTTCTCCCCGACCATGGCGTCGGACTTCGTGGTAATGGCCTGCAGGTTGCCCATGGTCGCGTCGAGCTTCTTGAGGATCTCCGGCAGGTTCTTGAGCCCCTGGGCGATCTCCGCCTTGTTCGCGGTCATGGTCCGGACGTTCGCGGACACCTCCTGGAGGTTCCGCACCGTCTCCTTGATCGATTTCGTGAGCGCCGGATCGCCGAGCAGTCCCTCGAGATTGTCGGCGATATGCATGAGCTTTTGGGCGACCTCCAGGCCCGCCTTCGTCAGGTCGTCCAGTTTCAGCGACGTCTCGCCGATCAGGACCCCGTCCGGCGGCAGCGGCTTGGCGTCCGGCGATCCTCCGGACAGCTCCACGTATTTGCCGCCGACCAGGCCCAAGGTCTGGATGGCCGCCTTCGTGTCGTCCTTGATGTTCGCGTCCTGCCGGACGCGCAGGGTCAGCTCCACCTTCCCCCCCAGCTCGGGGGCGGCGCGCACCGCGGTCACCTTTCCGATCTTGATGCCCATGAGACGCACCTGGGCGTTCTCTTCGATCCCGTCGCTGTAGGGGAAGACGGCCTTGATCTCCTTCTTGGCGACGAAGAGGCTCTGGACGTCGGTGACCGCGAAGACCATGACCACGAGGACCGCGAAGGAGACGAGCAGAAACACGCCTGCGGTAATTTCGCTCCGTTTGTATTCCATGGTTCCCGTCCCTTCCCGCATGTCTCAGCCGATCAGCAGGTCCTCCCGGAAGTCCTTGCTCGATGCATGAAAGGCGATCGGGCCGTCGGGGCTGCCGGTGATGAACTGGCGTACGATGGGGTCCTCGCTCTCGCGGATCTCCTGCGGCGTGCCCGCGGCGAGGACCTTGCCGCGGTACAGGATGATGATCCGGTCCGCAATGCGCATGGCCTCTTCCACGCCGTGCGCGATAACGACGCAGGTGTGGCCCAGCACGCGGTTCAGGTCCGCGATCAGTTTCGTGATGACCGCGGACACGATCGGATCGAGGCCCGAGGTCGGCTCGTCGAAGAATACCACCTCGGGGTCCAGCGCCAGGGCCCGCGCGAGCGCCACCCGTTTCTGCATGCCGCCCGAGAGCTGGTCCGGCCGCAGGTCCTCGAAATCGCGCAACCCGACGAGTTCCAGCTTCATCTTCACCATGATCCGGATGATGTTCTCGTCCAGGTCCGTGTGCTCCCGGATCGGGAGCGCCACGTTCTCGCCCACGCTGAGCGAGTGCAGAAGCGCCCCGTGCTGGAAGAGCATCCCGATCCGTTTGCGGAACGCGTCGCGTTCCTGCTCGCTCATGCGGGTGATGTCGGCGCCGTTCACGAGCACGGCGCCCCGGTCGGGCCGGAGCGCCCCGATCAGGATCTTGAGGAGCGTGCTCTTGCCGCCCCCGCTCGCCCCGAAGAGGTACGTGATCTTCCCGCGTGCGGCGTCGAAGGTGACGCCGTCGAGCACGGTGCGTGTCCCGAATTCCTTGCTCACGTCGTGAACGCTGATCATCGCCCTATCCGTAAAAGGCCGCAGTCAGGAAGGTGTCGAGCACGATGATGGCCAGGGTCGTCGAGACGACCGACAGCATCGTCGCCTTGCCGACCTCTTCGGCCCCGCCCTCAACGACCAGGCCGCGGTAGCACCCGATCAGGGTGATGACCACGGCGTACACCAGGGACTTCACCACGCCCGACAGAACGTCCGTGAGCGTCAGGACGTCGAGCGTCCCGCGGACATAGGCCTCGGGCGTGATCCCGAGCCGCAGCGAACCGAAGAGGAAGCTGCCGAAGACGCCGGAGAACACGGCCAGCGCCGTCAGGGCCGGCAGCGAGAGGAGCAGACCGAGGAACCGCTGCACCACGAGGTAGCGCACCGGGTTCACGGCCATGGTCTCGAGCGCCAGGATCTCCTCCGTGACCTTCATGGTCCCGATCCGCGCCGTAAAGGCGGCACCCACCCGGCCGCCCACGATGACCCCCGTGATGAGGGGGCCGAATTCCCGGAAGATCGCCACGGCCACGAACCCGGGGATGTAGGCGAATCCCCCGAGGTCCCGCAGCTGGAACGCGATGAGCACCGTGATCGCCACGCCCACGAGGACCGCCACCAGGACGGTGAGCGGCAGCGATTGCACGCCGATCTCGTTCACCTGGGCGAGGAAACGTGCCTGGGTGCGCTTTTTCCGGTCGGAAAGGAGAACGACGGACTGGCGGAGCGTCTCCCGGAACAGGAAGACGATCCCGGAAAGGGCCTGCAGGAAGGACAGGAACATCCTGCCCGCTGCGCCGATAAAGTTCCTCATTGACGACTCCGAACCCGCCCAGGCGACATACCGTCCGGCGTCACAGGCCGGCGGCGGCGTCGGCCATGGTCGCGTAGATCTCGAATACGCCGGACAGCCGCGCCAGGTCGAAGACGTCGCGCACCGACGGACTGAGTTCCGCGAGCCGGAGCCGCATCCCCTTTTTCATGCAGTTCTGCATGCACTCGACAAGCGTCGCGATGCCCGAACTGTCCAGATACCGCACCTGCGACAGGTCGACCACCAGGGCCTTCGTGCTTGGTGCGGCCGACCGGAAGAGCTCGGCCATGGCCGCGCGCACGTCCGGCGAGGTGTTCATGTCCACGTCTCCCCGGAGCCGCAGCACCACGCCCCCGGCCAGGGGTTCCGAGACGATCTCGACTTTCATGGGTTCTTCCCTCCCGGGCCTTCGTCCAGCGTCTTCTCGAGCGTCAGGACCGTCCCCTGGGCGCCGCTCGTGTCGTAGACGACGGAGTCGAACACGGTCTGCATGAAGTGCGTACCGAGGCCGCCGGGCCTGATGTCGGCAAGGTCGCGGGGAGCGATCATTGCCGGGTCCGGCTTTTTCCCCTGGTCTTTAACGGTGATGCGAATCCCTTGCGTCTCCGTTACGATGCCGACCTCGATCCTGCCTCCCGAATCTCCCTCGTAGGCGTACTTGATGATGTTGGAGCAGGCCTCATCCACGGCTAGCACGATCCTGCGCGCATCCCGTTTCGTGAACCCGGCATCCAGGGCCAGGGGGTAGAGCACGCTCCGCAGGACATACAGGTACTTGGGGTGGCTCGGGACGCTGATCCGGACGCCGTCCGGCGTTTGCTCGGTTCCTGCCGCCATCGTTCAGGCCGTCGCACCGATACAGACGAGCGTCAGGTCGTCGTGTTGCGGTCCCGTTCCTGCAAACCGGTTGACATCCGCCACGATCGCATCTCGGAGCTCCGCGGGTCCTTGATGCTCCTTCCGGATGATCGCCTCAAACCGGTCGTATCCGTAGAGCTCTTCCTTCCGGTTCATGGCCTCGATCACGCCGTCGGTATAGAGCACGACCAGGTCCCCGTGCCCGATCACGACCGTTTCCCGGCCGTATTGCATGCCCGGAAGGATCCCGATCGGCGAGCCGCCCGCGGGGGCGACCCGCAGGACCGTCCCGTCCTTCCTGCGCACGATCGGCGGCAAATGGCCTGCGTTCGCGATGGTGAGCGCTCCGGTCCGCGCGTCGAGCTCCAGGTACAGGACGGTCGCGAACATGCCGCGCCTGCTCCGCTCCGCCGCCTGGTCGTTCAACCGCATGAGCGCCGCGGCAGGATCGTTCGTGGTGAACGCCAGGGTCCGGAGATCGCTCCCCAGCTTCGCCATGGAGAGGGCGGCAGGAACGCCCTTGCCGGACACGTCGCCGATCACGACCCCGATGCGGTCTTGCGTAAGCGCGATGAAATCATAGAAATCCCCCCCGACCTCCTGGGCCGGGGTGTAATGCGCGCTGAACCCGTATCCCGCCACCGCCGGCGCCTGCTGCGGCAGGAAGCTCTCCTGGACCGTGCGGGCGAACTCCATGTCCCGCACGAAGCGCTGCTTCTCCATCAGGCTCTGGTGCATCTTGGCGTTCTCGATGGCGATGGCGGCAAGGCCGCAGAGCGCCAGGAAAAGCTCCAGGTCGTCCTGGTCGAACGACCCGCCGTCGAGCCGGTTGATCACCTGGGCCACCCCGGTGATCCGGTCGCCCACCTTGAGCGGCACGGTGATCATGGACTTGGTCCGGTACCCCGTGGCCTCGTCGTGGCCGCGATAGAACTTCGGATGGTCGTAGGCGTCGGCGAGCAGGAGCGGCGTGCCTTCCTGGGCCACGGTCCCGGCAATGCCCTGGCCCAGCTTGAGCCGGAACTGCTGCTTCAGCTTCTCGCCCACCTCGCCGAGCGCAACCTCGTATACCAGTTCGTCGGTCTTCGGATCGATCAGCATCAGACTCGACGCGTCGGCGTTCATCACCTGCTTGGAAAGGCGCATCACGTTCTCGAGGATCCGTTCGAGGTTGAGCGACGATCCGATGATCGCGTTCACCTCGATGAGCGACGAGAGCCGTTTGACCTTCTGTTCGAGACGCGTCACTGCAGCCGATTTTTTCATGGCCTCACCATAGCATACCGATGTGCACAGGGTCAACGGGAAAATCCCGGTTCATCCTTCTTCGTCTCGTCCCTCGTCTCTCTATCTCCTGCCCCTCCCCGGAGCGTCCTGATCCGTTCAACCACCGGCGGATGGGAGTAGTAAAATTTCGCGTACCACGGGTGGGGATGGAGATTGGCGAGGTTCTCGCGGGAAAGTTTCGCCAGGCCGGACGCCAGGGTATCGGGCCTTCCGGTCAGGTCAACGGCAAAGCGGTCGGCCTCGCGCTCGTGCCTGCGCGAAAGCATGCTGAAGAGCGGCGTGAGCGGGAACAGGACCAGGGAGCCGAGAAACCCAGTGATCGCAATGCGGGCATAGAACGAGGCATTGGCCAGACCGATCAGCCCGGGGAGGCCGCCCCAACGGATGAGCCGGAAGGCCAGAAAGAGCCCGCAGAACGAGAGGACCTGGGAGAGCACGATGCCTTTCAACACGTGCCGCTTCTTCCAGTGGCCCCCCTCGTGCGCCAGGACGGCCAGGATCTCGTCCTCGGACAGCTGCGTGAGGAGGGTGTCGAACAGGACGATGCGCTTCACGCGGCCGATGCCCGTGAAATAGGCGTTCGAGTGGCGGCTCCTGCGCGAGGCGTCCACCTGGAAGACCCGGCTCACGCGGAGCCCTGCCTGGGCAAGGAGCGTCTTGATGCGTTCCTCCATGCCTTCGATCCGGAGCGGCTCGAACTTGAAGAACAGCGGCTCGATCAGCGCCGGCGACAGGTACTGGAGCAGGATCCCGACGAGGAGCAGGAATCCCCAGACCCAAAGCCACCACCGGAGCGGGCTCCAGTGAACGAGGGCAAGAGCGCCCAGGACGACGACCGCGCCCAGGACCGTGGCCAGGGCAGCGGTCTTCAGGAGATCGACGAGCCAGAGCCGCCCGGTCATGGTGTTGAACCCGTAGCGGTTCTCGATCCGGAAGGTGCGGAACAGGCTGAAGGGAATATCCAGAAACGTCTCGGCGTACAGAAGGATCAGAACGAAGAGGAGGCCGGCGCCCAAAAAAGACCCGGAAAGAGAAGCGATCCAGCGGTCATAGACGCCCAAGAGGCCGCAGAAGAAAAAAAGAACGAGGATGACGTTGCCCAGGAGCGACTCGACCAGGCCGACCCTGCTGTTCTCGAAGGTATAGGCGGAGATGGTCCGGAGCCGCTCCGGTTCGATCAGGCCCGCGAACTCCGGAGGCACATCGTTGCCGTGCGTCTTCAGATAGCGCAGGTTCAGGGAGCGCAGGCCGTAACGGATCGCCACAACGCCCAAAAATACCGCGACGAGGGGAAAATACATGGACGCATGATAGCCGCCTCGTCGCTTCCTGTCAAGGCGGAGCCCCGAAACCCGTCCTAGCGGGAGTCCAGCGCCGCCCGGACCGTCTTGAGCAGCTCGGTCGGGGAAACGGGTTTCGATATGAAGTGCAGATGCTCTTCGAGGATGCCCTTCCTTTCGAGAATATCGGCCGTATAACCGCTCGAAAACACGAACCGCACATCGGGATTGTCCGCGCGGACCGCATCGTACACCTCTTTGCCGTTCTTCTTCGGCATGATGACGTCGAGGAGCAGCAGCCGGATCGCTTCCCGGTTCTCGTTGAACATCCTGAGACACTCCTCGCCGTCTGCTGCTTCGAGCACCCGATAGCCGAAGTGTTCCAGGACCTCCCGTTCCAGACGGCGCACGGCGGCGTCGTCCTCGCCGATCAGGACCGTTTCCGTGCCCCGCGGCGCCTGGAGAGGCGCGGACGCGTATTCGCCGTCGAGCGCACGATTGATCATGGGCAGGTAGATCTTGAAGGTCGTTCCTTTTCCGGATTCGCTGTAACAGGTAATGTAGCCGTTGTGCTGTTTCACGATGCCGTAGACGATGGACAGGCCCAGGCCGGTCCCCTTCCCCGGTTCCTTCGTGGTGAAGAAGGGTTCGAAGATCCGCTCCCGGGTGCCTTCGTCCATGCCCGCACCGGTGTCCGTGACCGAAAGCAGGGCGTAGGGGCCGTGCTGGCCGTATCCATGGGTCTTTACGAACTCCCGGTCCAGCACCGTCACGTCGGTGCGGATCGTGAGACACCCCCGGTCCGCGATGGCGTCGTGTGCGTTCGTCGCCAGGTTCATGAGCACCTGTTCGATCTGACCCTGGTCCGCCATGATGATCAGGTCCTCGCGGGTCAGCGAGACGGCAAGCTGGATGTCTTCGCTGATCAGACGCCGAAGCAGCTTCTCGATGGCGCGAATGATCTCGTTCAGGTCCACCGGCCGCGGGCTGATGACCTGCTTCCGGCTGAAGGCGAGGAGCCCCCGCGTCAAGGACGTGGCACGCTCCGCCGCATCCAGCATCTGCTGGAGGTTGCCCCGCTGGGGATCGTCCTCGGCCATCTTCATCTTGATCAGGCTGCCGTACCCCGTAATGGCCGTCAGGATGTTGTTGAAATCGTGCGCCACGCCGCCCGCAAGCTGCCCCACGGCCTCGAGCTTCTGGGAATGGCGGAGCTGCTCTTCGAGTTTCTTCTTCTCCGTGACGTTGTTGATGATCTCGATGGCGTTGATCGTCTCGCCCCCCGCGTCCTTGAGCGGATAGGACTTGGTCTCGACGTAGAGGGGGTTCTTCTGCTGGTCGTAATGGACGTGCATGGCCATGAAGGGTTCGCCCGTGGCAAAGGTGTGCTTGACGGAGCAGACCTCCCCCCGCTCGGAGCAGGGTGCGTCGAAATGGTGCGAGACTTCATAGCAATGCCTGCCCACGACCGATTCCAGCGGCAGGCCGACCTGGGCGAGATAGGCCTTGTTGACCGACTGGATCCGGTACTCCCGGTCGATCACGATAAAACCCTCGTCCACGGTCTCGAGGATGTCACGGATGAACTTCTCGTTCTTCCGCAGTGCCTCCTCCATGCAGATGCGCTCGGTGATATCACGGCTGACCGCCACCAGGCCGACGACCTTGCCGTGGGTGTCCCGGATCGGGGCCTTGATGGTGTCGAGATAGAGGGCCTCCCCGTCCCTTCCTTTCGAGCGCTCCTCGGCATGGATCGGTTTGCCCGCGGCCATTGCCGCCTGATCGCTCGCCGTGCATATGGCCGCCATCTCGGCGGGGAGCAGGTCCCTGTTGGTCCTGCCGATCAGGGCCTCGCGCGGCAGGCCCAGGGATTGTTCGACTGCCTTATTCACCACGAGGTTCCTGCCCTGCAGGTCCTTGAACAACACCAGGTCCGGGATGGCGTCGATCAGCGTCCGCAGGTTGGCGTTGGATTTGCGCAGTTCCTCGTCGGCCCGCTTGTGCTCGGTCACGTCACGCCAGATGGTATGGAAGACCGGCCGGCCGGAGAGGTCCATCAGGTGCGTAAAGACGTGCACGTCGCGCAGTTCCCCCTCCTTGGTCCGGTGCCTGACGTCGAATTCCGCGCTGCCCTTCTCCAATACCTGCGAGATGCTTGCCGCGATCTGGGAGGAGGTCTGGTCTGGATCGATGTCGGAGAGGGAAAGTGCGGAGAACTCCGCGCGGGTGTAGCCCAACTTCCGGTGGGCAGCTTCGTTGAAATCGATGAATCGGCCGTTCGTGTCGATGATCAGGATCCCGTCGGGGATCTGGTTGAAAACGGTGTGATAGAGCAGCTCCGCTTCACGGAGGCGGGAGAGGTTCTGGGGGGATTCGTCTTTCTGCGGGGTCTTGTCCATGGTCATCTCTGGGCAACGCGAATCACATATGCAACGGATAGTACACTATTTTCGCAAGCATTTCCAGCATGTTGTTGCACAGGGGGAAAGGGACCCGAGACGGCGGGATAGTTCCCGGCGGAGCAGGTTACAGGAACGACGTCACGAGCAAAAGGAGGGTCAGGATGATCATGACTGAGATCGTGATCCAGGAGACGATGTTCATCCGGCGGGAGTTGACGTACTTTCCCATGAGCGCGGGATCGTTCACGAGCTTCAGCATGATCAGCAGGACGACGGGCAGGAGGATGCCGTTCACGGTCTGCGAAAGGAACATGATCGCGATGAGCGGGACGCGGGGGACCAGGATGACGCCTGCGCCGATCACAATGAAGGCGGTGTAGAATCCCAGGAACTGGGGCGCCTCCCGAAAGCCCTTGCCTACGCCCGATTCCCAGCCGAATGCCTCGGAGAGGCCGTAGGCCGTGGCCAGGGGCAGCACGAACGCGGCCAGAAAGGAGGCGTTCAACAGGCCGATCGCAAAGAGATGGGACGCGAAGTCCCCGGCGAGGGGTTCGAGCGCCCGGGCGGCCTCTTTCGCGGAATTGACCACGATGCCCGCCGGGTGCAGCAGCGTACCGGTGGCGAGAACGATGAAGAAAGCGATGAAGATGGTCATGAAGGACCCGGCGTAGACGTCGAGCCGGACCAGCCGGTATTCCTCGATCCGCACGCCTTTGTCCACCACGGCGGACTGAAGATAGAACTGCATGTACGGGGTGACGGTCGTGCCGACCATGGTGATGAAGAGCAGGAAATAGCCCCGGTCGAATCGGATTCGCGGCATGACGACCGCACGCGCCACTTCCGTCCACGCGGGGTGGGCCAGAAACCCAGACACGACGTAGGTGAGGTAGATCAGGCTGATGGCGATCAGAAAGCGCTCGACCTGCTTGAAATTCCCCTGGACCACCACGAACCAGACGATCAGGGCGGAAAGCGGAACGGACAGGTACTTGCTGACGCCGAACAGCTCCATGCTCGCCGCGATGCCGGCGAATTCGGCGATCGTCACCGTAAGGTTTGCGAAGACGAAGAGGAGCATGATGAGGAGCGTCACGCGCACCCCGAACTGCTCGCGAACCAGGTCGCCGAATCCCTTGCCGGTCACCACCCCCATGCGCGACGACATCTCCTGGATCACCGCGAGGGCAACGGTCGTCAGCAGCAGGGCCCAGAGCAGGCCGTACCCCTCGCGGGCCCCGACGATCGAGTAGGTCGCGATGCCGCCCGCGTCGTTGCCGGCATTGCCCGCGATGAAGCCGGGGCCGACGATGCTCAGCATGGCGATCACGCGGGTGTATCTGAGGTTCTTGAGGCGTTCGATCAGTTTCATGGTCGGGGAGGTCCCTGCACCGGAGGGGCCGGGACGAATGCCGTCGTTAGAGCTTTCTGCGTTTCTTGCGGGACGCCGGGGGCAGCAGGAAGTCCACCACGTCGTCCACGGTCACAATGCCGTGCAGCACGCCGTCCTCGTCCACGACCGGGGCGGCAAGGAGGTTGTACTTCGAGATGAACTCCGCCACGTCCTCCTGCTTCGCGTCGAGCGGCAGGGACTTGACCGGCGTCGTCATGATATCGCCCAAGAGCGTCTGCGCCCGGGCAAGGATCAGGTTCTTGAGCGACAGGACGCCCACGAGCCGCTCGCTCTGGTCGAGCACGTAGAGATAATAGATCGTCTCGACGTTCGGCGCCTCGAGCCGCAGCTCCCGGATGCCCTCTTCAACGGTCAGATCAGGTTGAAAGGCCAGAAATTCGGTGGTCATGAGGCCGCCGGCGGTGTCCTCTTCGTGCTCCAGCAGTTCCCGGACGTCCGCGGCCTCCTCCCGTTCCATGAGCTTGATCAGTTCCTCGGCCTTGGCCTCGGGAAGATCGCCCAGCACGTCGGCGGCCTCGTCGGGCGGCATGCGCTCCAGGATGTCCGAAGCCCGCTCCTCGGACATGTCGTCAATGATGTCCGCCTGCATGCGCGGTTCGAGTTCGTGCAGGGCCTCGGCCGCGGTCTCGACGTCGAGACTGCCGAATATGGCGGCGCGCTCTTTCTGGGAGACTTCGCTGATGATCTCCCCAAGGTCGGCGGGGTGCAGGACCGGCGCCTTCTGGCGGGAAACGGTCAGGGTGAGGCGCGCCAGACGGGGCTCGATTGCCTGGACGTAATGCCAGGAGATGAGCTTGTTCTGGAGCTTTTTCCGCAGCAGCAGCCAAAACTGCTCGCCGCGCCGCTCGAGACCCAGGCGGCGCAGAATGCCCCGCAGGCCGATGTCGGCAGCCACAAGACAGAGCTTGCCGTTCACATCCCCCAGTTCCAGGTCGTTCACCCGGACCAGCTTCGCTCCGTTGATGTCCACGATCTGCTTGTCCAGGACGTCGCGGCAGATCAGGATGTCCTGGGGCGCCGGAACGGCGGGTGCGAGGTCCCGCCCGGTCACGGTGAGCGAGATGACCCGGCGATTGAAGAGATTCACGCCCCTCCAGGGGACGAGGTAGGTCTGCCGGCCGGAGGATATGACGAGCGAGACCACGGCCGGGAAAGGCTCACCCATGGACACGACGATGTCGCGCAGCCTGCCGACCTCCTCGCCCGTCCGGTCGAGGACCGGCTTCTTCTGGACCTCACTGACGAAAATCTCACCCGCGAAAAACGGCACGGTCGTCTCCGCAACAACAGGGGAAAGGAGGTGTGCGGCATGCCGTCCTGCGTGTCAGGACACGTGCGGCCGCAGGTTGTTGGCTAAGGTTATACCAGCGGGTCCCGGGCAAGTCAAGGGAAAAGCCCCCCTCCGCCGTCGTTCAGCGGCGTCATTGCATATTCTATAAATCCCTGCTATATTGGTATTAAAAGATTTTAGAAGTCTTGTTGCCCGAATTCTGTTATAGTTGCATCGATTTCGGCGCCGCGGCACCACCGCGGAGCCCTGCGGTGGAAAGGAGCGAACGGCTGATGGCGGAACAGACGGTGAAGGACCTGAAGAAAGAGATCTACCTGGTTACCCACAAGACACAGGAAATGCTTGCGTTGACGGAGGAAGGTTTTCTGAAAAGCAAGCTGTCCTCCCTGGACGAGGCGGACGAGCTCGCCGGGGAGATCCATGACAAGGAAGACGCGCTGACCAGCGCGCTTGCCCGGATGGCCGGAGGAAACGGCGAGGCGCGCGCGATCCTGGGCGTCCCTGCGCATCTCGAAAAGGTCGCGACGAGCGTTACCCGCATCGCCGATACCAGCAGGACCCGGATCAAGGACGGCATCCTGTTCAGCGACAAGGCGATCGCCGAGACCGGCACCCTCTTCGCCAAGGCGAAGGAGGTCCTGAAAAAATCGGCCCAGGCGTCGGTGACCGGCGATGCCGGGGCCGTGGGGGACGCGATCGCCGACAGCGACACCGTCGTGCGCTTGGCGAACGAATACGCCACCTCGCACGAGGAGCGGCTCGTAACCGGTGAATGCTCGCCGAAGGCCTCATCCACCTATCTCTGCATCCTCTATGCGTTCCAGGACCTGGGAGGCCACCTCAAGGAAGCGCTCAAGAAGCTTTCCGGGAAATAAAAATCAGCCCTGCCGCCGGGCCGCTCCCGCGTGCCCGGCACGGAAAGGCCCCGCCTTATGGTTCCCCCCGACAAGCCGCTGCTCGGCCTTGCACTCTCCGGAGGTGCGGCGCGCGGTCTCGCGCACATCGCCGTGCTGGAAGAGTTCCAGCGTGAAGGCATTCCCATCGCAGCCGTGGCCGGGACGAGCGCCGGCAGCATCGTGGGGGCGCTCTACGCGGCGGGCATGCCGCTGCCCGAGATCCGGGACATCCTCCTGAGCGCGAAATGGAAGAACGTCCTGAAATTCACGATCCCCCGGCAAGGACTCATCTCGAGCGAGGGCATCTATCGGTTCATGGAGGAGATCCTGCCGGTTTCCCGGTTTTCGTCCCTTCCCCTTCCCTTCGCCGCCATCGCCACGGACCTCAGGACCGCGGAGAAGGTCGTGCTCACCAGCGGGTCCGTGGCCCGCGCCGTCCAGGCGAGTTGCAGCCTGCCCATCATCTTTACGCCGACGGAGATCAATAAGAAGATGCTGATCGACGGGGGGGTCGCGAGCCAGATCCCGGTCCGGGCGGTGCGCGAGGTCCTGGGCGCGACAAAAGTCGTGGCGGTCAATGTGAATTACCGGGCACTGGAACGGGACGACCTCGACAACCTGCTCAAGATCGCCATGCACCTGTCAGGAATGTGGGCATCGCGGAACGCGCGGGAAGAGGAAAAGCTGGCCGATGTGATCATCAACGTGAATGCCAAGGGGATCGCGCTCTACGATCTCTCGAAGTCCAGAGAGCTCTTGCGTCGCGGGCGCAAGGCGACCGTGGACAAGCTGATGGAGATCAAAAAGCTGCTGCAGTGACGGCAGGACCCCCGCACCTGTACCCACCCTCTCGCCAGCCTCTGCCTTCTCTTCGATCAAAAAGCAACGTACGGCCCCGTACCGAGCCCCGATGTGGTCTGCTCGATCCCCACGGCGATCCTGCGACCGAAATAGAACGGAAGCCCCCAGTCGAACATGCCTGACGTATTGCCGCCGATATTGGAGAAAACCATGTTGGAGGAATTGACGAGTTGGCCGAAATTACCGATGGAAAAGAATGCCGCGACGCTCGGCGACCCCTGGTAGCCTTGATTGGTCGCGGAGAGCGTGACCAGAGACGAGGGGCAGTACCAGGAGGCGCCGACAGAGAAAGAGCAGAGCGGAAGCTGGCCTGATGATGGCTGAGGGAAGAACAGGCCGTTCGAGCCGCTGTCCACGATGCTTCCATAGAGCGTGCCGTTGAAGACCGTGTTGATCTCTCCGTAATTGGGGTCGGCGACGTATGCCGTGAGGCCGGTCGGGCTGTTGTTGCTCCGCGTACCGATGCCGAGCACGAGGGTGCCGTCAACCGATTGCGAACCCGATGTGGGGACACTCGGCAATTGAACGATCACGCCGTTGCTGTCCGTGGGAAGCGAGATAACCGGGTTCGACACCTGCGCGGTGAGAGGCACCGTGGTCCCGCTGCAGACCGTCCCGCTGCAGGAATAATAGGGGCTGTTTGTACTATAATGAACGCAGTAGCCGCCGCAATCCTGGGCGAAGAGGCCGACACCCAGGATGCCGTTGAACCCGGCGTCAGACGGACCGGCATCGGGCGTACCGCACGAGGACGGGACCGCACCGAAGTTTGCGTCGATGACCTGGATGGGGACCGTGATAGCAGGCTCGCTCCCTAAAACGACATCCGCCGTCTTGACCGGACCCCAGTCCGCGGAACCATCGGCGAACTGGGCGCATTCCGTGAGAGCTCCCCCGCCGCTCGAGACCGTCGGAAGCGAGATCGTAAGGGCCTGCGAGAAAATCCGCAACCCGTAACTTCCCGTGTCCAGGATGATATCTTTGATCGTCTGGCAGGTGTTCGTTCCTGGCATGCAGATAGTAACGCTGACGCAGGGTTTGTTCAGATATCCGGCAGAGGTGGCCGCGGAGCAGAGAGAACCGTTTACGGTGAGGGGCATTACGTTGACGGTCGTCGTCGTGGTTCCGCCGGTCACGGTCAGGATCGCGGAACCGGTGACGTTCCCCGATCGTGCCGTGATCATCGTCGTTCCTGGTGTTGTCGTCGACGCACTCGCCAGGCCGCCGACGGTAATGCCGGCCACTTCAGGCGCAGAGGAGCTCCAGGTCACCGTAGCGGTCAGGTCCCGTGTTGTCACGCCATCGGTATACATACCGGTGGCGGTGTATTGCTGGGTGGCGCCGATCGAGATGCTCGCGGAGGACGGCGTTACTGCGATGGATACCAGGGACGGAGCCGCAGGGCCCGATCCAGAGCTGCCGCCGCACCCCGCGACCGCCAAAAAGGCCGCAACAGCAAGCAGTAAAATCAGGTTATTTGATCGCATCAACAGACACTCCCTGCGGGAGCAATGCCGGCACATAGGCCCGGCCGTGCATGTCCCGCATATGGCCCCAGGTTTCCACGACCACCCGGTCCGTCCGTATCTGCCGTGACCGCTTACCCCGGCCGCGCGGCGTCCTCCGCAATGCCTGCCGGTACTCATGGGCATAACTCCCGAGCAACTGCGTGAGATCGGGTTGGACCAGCCCGTTCCAGGCCACGCCGAATACGATGCCCGCAGGCGAAACGTATTCGCGCACCGAGACCGCAGGGGACGCAACCTCCTGGATCGTGTACCCTGCCCGGCTCGTTACGGCTCCTCGCACTGCCGCAAGGGCCGTTCGGTCCGCTGTGACCGAGGCGACCGGCTCGCCGAGCGTTGCCCTGGCCTGGATCGGCAGGAACCACGCAGCGATGACGCCGAGCGCGATAGCGACGACGATTCCCTTTCCCCTACCGGTCATGTGATGCCCCCTGTACTCGTCCGTGCTCAGTGCTTGAAGACCCGCTGTCCGGTGAAGACCATGGTCACTGCCGGATCGGCCTCGTTGCAGGCCGTGATGGATTCGAAATCGCGGTCCGAACCGCCGGGCTGGACGATGGCCGAGATCCCTTCCTTGATGCCCACGTCCACCCCGTCCCGGAAGGGGAAGAAGGCATCGGACACCATGACCGACCCGGTCAGGCCGCCCTTCTCCTTCCGGGTCTGCTCGTCGATCTCCCGGAGTGCAGCCGCGTCCCGTTTCCCCTGCCCTGCCTCGAGTTCGAAGACCTTGTAGGGGACGCCGTGCTTCCCGAAGCAGAGCGCGTCGGCGTATTTCGTGTAGGCCTTGAAGATCGCGATCTCGGCAACACCGACCCGGTCCTGTTCGCCCGTGCCGATTCCCACGGTCGCGCCGTCCTTCACGTAGATGACGGAGTTGGACGTGATTCCCTGCTCCACGCTCCAGCCGAAGAGCATGTCGTCGTACTCCCGGTCCGTGGGTTTTCGGGCTATGGCGTATTCCTTGCCTTTCGAGACCGTCTTCGCCTCCTGGAAATCCGCCTTGGTGCGGATCGCGTTCCGCTGCGACTGTTGGACGATCAGGCCGCCGTCGATCAGGGCCTTGAACTCCACGAAGCAGAGGTCACGGTATCGTTCCAGTTCCTCGATCCGTGCGAGCCGGATGATCCGGAGGTTCTTGCGCTTTGCCAGGATGGCGATTGCACCCTCTTCATATTCCGGCGCCGCCACGACCTCCAGGTAGTTCGCATTGGCCTGCTCGGCCGTCGCCTTGTCCACGGGCCGGTTGACGCAGAGACAGCCGCCGAAGGCGGCGATCCGGTCCGCGCGGTTCGCCCGGTCGTATGCCTCGGAAACCGTTTTCCCGTAGGCGACGCCGCAGGGGTTGTTATGTTTCATTATAGCAGCGGCGGGCCGGCCCATCAGGAACTTGAGGATGTTGAGGGCATTGTCGAGGTCCGTCAGGTTCGTCTTGCCCGGGTGCTTGCCTGCCTGGACCATCTCTTCCTCGGAGATGCTGCTCACCAAGCCGTTTCCCGGCTCGATGAACGCGGCGCCGGCAAGGACCAGGTTCCCCTGCACCAGTTGGTAGAGGGCGGCCTGCTGATCGGGGTTCTCGCCGTAGCGCAGGCCCTTCTCGATCACGTCGCCCGTGCCTTCGTCCGCGAGCTTCCATGTCCGCTTCCGGTACACCAGCTTCTGATCGCCGAAGGTGATCGTCATCTCCGGCGGAAAGTTGTCCGCCATGATCGTCTTGTACATCTTCTTGATGTCCGCCATGCAGTCCTCCTGTACGGGATATGCGCAGGGCGGGGACTTCCCCGCGATCCTGCCTGCGATTCTCTACACTTTGTCTACGGTCTTCTGACCGAGCAGGCCGGAAGGCCTGATGATCAGTACGATGATAAGGACGATGAACGCAAAGGCGTCCTTGTAGGCGCTCGATATGTAACTGGCGCAGAAATTCTCGATCAGGCCGAGGAGAAATCCGCCGAGCATGGCGCCCGGGATGCTGCCGATGCCGCCCAGGACCGCTGCCGTGAAGGCCTTGATGCCCGCGAGGTATCCCATGAAGAAGTGGACGACGCCGTAATAGAGCGTCACCATGATGCCTGCAACGGCCGCCAATGCGGAACCGATCAGGAAGGTCACGGAGATGACCTGATCCACGTTGATCCCCGCCAGGCCGGCCATGACCCGGTCCTGGGACGTGGCGCGCATCGCCCTGCCGAGCCGCGTCTTCGCCACGAAGAGGTGCAGAACGACCATCAGCAGGACCGACGTGCTCAGGATGAAGATCTGGACGGGGGAGATGTTCGCGCCCAGGACGGTGATGCCTTTTGCGGGCAGCAGGGGCTGGAGGTTCTTGTACTCTTTGCCCTGCGCCAGCATCACGAAGTTCTCGAGCAGGATGGACACGCCCATGGCGCTGATGAGGGGTGCGAGCTTGGTTGCGTTGCGCAGCGGGCGGTAGGCGATGCGCTCGATGACCACGCCGTAGGCGCCGCAGAAGACCATGGCCACCACGACCGCGATCGCCAGGGAGAGCGCAAGACTGTGGGCGGTCGGCCCCCAGGAGGAGAGCACGCCGAAGCTGATGATCCCCAGATACGCGCCGACCATGTACACGTCACCATGGGCGAAATTGATGAGCTGGAGGATGCCGTAGACCATGGTATACCCCAGGGCGATCAGGGCGTACACCGCACCCAGGGCGAGACCGTTGATGAGTTGTTGGGTAAACATGCGTGAATAGCGCGGTTATTCCGCTCCGGAAGAGCGGTCGCCGCCCTGTCCTTCCCTCGCCATGCCGGGGGGCTACGGTACTTCCACGAATTTGCCGCCCTGCACCTTCCAGATCACGTAGGGCGCCTTGGTCACGTCGCCGTTCTTGTCGAAGGAGATCTTCCCGAAGGCACCGGAGAAGGTGGTCTTCGCGATGTAGGCGGCCATGGTCGCGCCGTCCGTGGTCCCGGTCTCCGCGATCGCCTGCAAGATGATGTTCGCCGCGTCATAGGCGTAGATCGAGTACGGCCCCGGCGGGCCGTAGCGCGCCGTGTAGGTCGCCAGAAAGTGTTTGGCCGAAGGGAGTCCCGTCGGCTCCTTCCCGAAGGTGATGTAGGTGCCCTCGGCGTCCACCCCGGCGATGGTGAGGAACGTCGGATCGAATACGCCGTCGCCCGTCAGCATGGGGGCGGTGAGGCCGATCTCCTTGGCCTGGCGGACCAGCCTGCCCGCCTCGGGATAGATGCCGCCGAAAAAGTACAGGTCCGGATTCTTGCTTTTGATCGTGGTCAGCACGGATCGGTAATCCGCGTCACCCTGGATGATGCCGCCCGAATAGACGATCGTCGCCGATCCGTCGAGGGCCTTGGTAAAGTATGCTGCAAGCCCCTGACCGTATGCGGTCATGTCGTCGATGACCGCCACCCGGCGGGAGTGGAGTCGATCACGCACAAAAGCGGCCGCGACCCGGCCCTGCTGATCGTCGGTGCCGCAGACGCGAAAGACCGTCTTAAACCCCTGGAGCGTCAGGCGGGGATTCGTGGTCGCCGGCGAGATCATGACCATGTTCGCGTCGCTGTAGTATTTGGACGCCGGGATGGAGCAGCTCGAATTCCAGTGCCCGACCACGGCTGCGACCTTTTCGTTGATGAACTTGTTCGCCACCGACACCGCCTGCTTGGGATCGGCCTGATCGTCGCCGACGACCAGCTCGATCTTTTTCCCCAGCACCCCGCCCCGCGCATTCCACTCCGCCACGGCGAGGTCCACGGCGTTTTTCAGGTCCAGCCCCATCTTGCTCTGCGCCCCGGTCATGGGGCCGGCGGCGCCGATCCGGATCACGTTCTTGTCGTGCTGCGGACACCCCGACAGGAGCGCCAGTACCAGGATGCACCCGATCATGTTTTTCATTGCGGCGATTCCCCTTCCCGTGCAACGGCCCCGTCCGGAGCCTCTTCAGTGTTCGCTTGCCTGTCGGATGCGGTTGATGAGCTCCCGGGCCGCGCGTTGCCGGTCCTGTGCCGCCAGAACCGCCGCGATGACCGCCACGCCGTCCGCCCCGGCAGCGATGACCTTCCCCGCGTTCTCCGGCCCGATCCCGCCGATCGCGATGATTGGCAGGGCAACGGACTCCCGGACCTTCCGGATTCCTTCGATGCCCTGCAGTACGACCGTTTCTTTGGACGTCGTCGGGAAGATCGATCCGAACCCGATATAATCCGCACCTGCCGCCTCGGCGGCACGCGCCTCTTCCGGGCTGTGTGTCGAGAGTCCGATGAGCGCCGCAGGACCGAGCAGTTTTCGCGCATCCGCGACCGGCAGATCGTCCTGCCCCAGGTGCACCCCGTCGGCGCCTGCCGCCGCCGCAACGTCTGCACGGTCGTTCACGACGAACAGTGCGCCGTGGTGCCGGCACAGCGCGGCGAGCCGGGCCGCCGTCTCGAACACGGCCCGCGGGGCCCCGGTCTTGTCGCGATACTGGAAGAAGGCGACGCCTGCCGCAAGCGCCTCCCGGAGGACCTCTTCCGCGGGCGCGGGAAGCAGGCCCCGGTCAAGGATGAGACAGAGCCCCCCCACCGCCGGTCGCTGCCGGGCTATTGGTAGCGCTCCATGAATTTCGTCGAGATGTCTCCCCGGCGAAAATCGGGATCGGCGAGGATCTTCTGATGCAGAGGGATGGTCGTCTTGACGCCTTCGATGACGAACTCGTCGAGGGCGCGCTGCATGCGCGCGATCGCTTCCTCCCGCGTCTCGCCGCACACGATGAGCTTCGCGATCATCGAATCGTAGTAGGGCGGGATCACGTACTGGGTGTACGCCGCCGTGTCCACGCGCACGCCGGGACCGCCCGGCGGGTTGAAGGCGGTGATCGTCCCGGGTGACGGCGTGAACGTAACGGGGTCCTCGGCGTTGATCCGGCACTCGATGCTGTGCCCCCGCACCCCGATGCGGTCCTGGGAGAACGAAAGCGGCAGGCCGGCCGCTACCCGGATCTGCTCCTTCACGAGGTCCACGCCGGTGACGTATTCGGTCACGGGATGCTCCACCTGGATGCGCGTGTTCATCTCCATGAAATAGAAATTGTGGTCCTCGTCCATCAGGAACTCGATGGTCCCGGCATTGCGGTACTTCACGATCCGGGCGATGGCCACGGCCATCTCTCCCATCCGTTGCCGGAGGGCGGGATCGACGATGACCGAGGGCGCCTCCTCGATGAGCTTCTGGTGGCGCCGTTGGATCGAGCACTCCCGTTCGCCGAGGTACACGATGTTCCCCGTGTCGTCGGCGATAAGCTGGATCTCGATGTGGCGGGGACGGAGGATGTACTTCTCGATGTAGACGTCCGCGTTGCTGAACGCGGCGAGGGCCTCGGTCTGCGCCATGACGAAGGCGTTGGCGAATTCCGCCTCGTCCATGACCACGCGCATGCCCTTGCCGCCGCCGCCTGCCGCGGCCTTGATGATAACGGGAAAACCGAGCCCCCGGGCGATCTCCAGGGCGGAGGCTTCCTCCGTCACCACGCCGTCGCTGCCCGGGAGCACCGGGACCCCCGCTTTCTGCGCGGTCTCGCGGGCCTTTGCCTTGTCTCCCATCAGTTTGATGCTCTCGGGATTCGGCCCGATGAACCGGATTCCGGCGGACCCGCAGATCTCGGCAAAACTCGGATTTTCCGCAAGAAAACCGTAGCCGGGATGGATCGCCTCGGCGTCGGAAATTTCGGCCGCGCTGATGATGCTCGGAACGTTCAGATAGCTGTCGGCACTCCGCGGCGGACCGATGCATACGCTCTGGTCGGCGAAACGGACGTGCAGGGAATCGGCGTCTGCCGTGGAGTGCACGGCAACCGTCCGGACGCCCAGTTCCTTGCAGGCCCGAATAACCCGCAAGGCGATCTCGCCGCGATTTGCAATCAGAATTTTCTTGAACACGCGTTCCCCTCGGGAAGCAGGCCGCCGTAACAACGGGCGGCGCGGCATCCTCACTAGACCGGTTCTATCAGGAACAGGGGCTGGCCGTACTCGACGGGCGCTCCGTTCTCCACCAGAACCTGGACGATCCTTCCCGCCGCCTCGGACTCGATCTCGTTCATCAACTTCATCGCCTCGATGATGCAGAGGACCTGTCCCTTCTTGACGACGTCGCCGACCTCAGCGTAGGCGGGTTTATCGGGCGAGCTTGCCCGGTAGAAGGTCCCGACGATCGGTGAGGTTACGGTGATCTGGTTCGTCTTGACCGCTGCGGCCGTGGGCTCCGCCGCGGCCGCAGCGGCGACTGTCGGCGCCACGATCGCGGCGGGCGGGTGTTCCATCCGGGGCATGGCGGGGTGAAAGGTGACGTCTCCCCCCTTCCGGATCCGGACCTTGACGCCGGAACGCTCGATCTCGAGCTCTGAGACGTCCGTGCCCTTCAAGAGTTCTATCAGTTCCTTCAGTTCCTTGAGGTTCATGACCGCTCCTCCCAGGCCGCCGGCACGGCGCGACCCGCGGCTACCGTTTCACCCGCTCGATGAAGGTCCCTGTGCGCGTATCGATCTTGACGAGATCGCCCTCGTTCAGGTAGAACGGGACCTTCACCACGGCGCCGGTCTCGAGGGTGGCCGGCTTGGATCCGCCCGATGCCGTGTCGCCCCGCACGCCGGGATCGGTCTTCGCGATGGCGAGTTCGACGAACATCGGGATATCGATGTTGATCGGCCGTCCTTTGTGATAGAGGACCTTGATCTCCATGTTCTCCTTGAGATACTGGATATTGTCGCCCAGCTGCTGCTCGTTCATCGCGATCTGTTCGTAGGTGGTCGTATCCATGAACACCCGGTCTTTGTCCGCCGCGTAGAGATACTGCATGGTCTTCTCTTCGAGCTCGGGCACATCGACCTTCTCGCCCGACCGATACGTCCGGTCGATGACGTTTCCCGACTTAAGGCTCTTCAGTTTCGTGCGAACGAACGCCCCGCCCTTGCCGGGCTTGACGTGTTGAAACTCCACGATAATGAATGGTTCCCCGTCGATCTCGATCTTCAATCCGTTCCTGAACTCCGCTGTTGATACCGGCACCTTCTTCGTTCCTCCTGTTCGTAATCCCGATGCACTGCATCGGCGCCGTCCTGCCGGACGGCGGGAACGCGCTTAGAGACGCGCGAGCCCGTCGATCTCCCGCGGCAGCGTCGTAAGCACTGCCGCGCCTTTTTCCGTCACCCGCACCATGTCCTCGATCCGCACGCCGCCCCAATCGGGTACATACACTCCGGGCTCGATGGTGAAGACCATGTCCCCTGCGACCCGGTCCTCGGAGAGGCGGGAAATCGATGGTCCTTCGTGCACCATAAGTCCGACGCCGTGCCCGGTCCCATGACCGAACTGCGTGCCCCTCCCCGCGCGCTCGATCACCTCGCGCGCCGCACGGTCCACTGCCGCGCACGGCGTCCCGGGCAGGACCGCACGGACGGCGGCCTCCTGAGCGGTCCGGACAAGGTCGTGAATCTCGCGCTGGCGCGCGCTCGGACGCCCCACGCAGTAGGTGCGCGTAATATCGCTGTAGTATCCCTGCGCCTCGGCGCCGAAATCGAACGTGACGAGGTCGCCCTTCCGGATGCGGCGGTTTGTTACGGTTGCATGGGGCAGCGCCCCGTTTCGTCCCGATGCCACGATGGTATCGAAGGCCGGCCTGCGCGCGCCCGCCTCCCGCATCAGGGACTCGAGCTTCACCGCCAGTTCACGTTCCGTAACGCCGGGTGCGATCGAACGCTTCAGCCGGCGCAACGCCTCTTCGGCCCGGCGGATCGCCTGCCGGATGCAACCGACCTCCCGCCGGTCTTTCAGCAGCCGCAACCTGCCGACGAGGTCTTCCCGTCCCTGCGTCCGCAGCTTCCCCCGGCGCAGTTTGTCCGCCTCTGCGACCGTCAGCGACGCCGTATCGAATGCAAGGACCTCGATCTTCGCCTGCACCACTGCGTCACGGAGCTCCGCGAACAAGTCCTTCTGCTGGATCCGCACGGAGACGCCGGTCGTCTCCCGGGCGGCCTGCAATTGGTAGCGAAAATCCGTGATCAGGCAGGGTCTGCCGGTCGCGATGAGCAGCACCCCCGCAGAACCGGTGAACCCGCTCAGGTAGCGCACATCCTCGCGGCGGCTCACCAGGAGCGCCTCGATCCCCTCCGCGGCCATGAGCCGCTTGAGCGCGGAGACGCGCCGCGGTTCCTGCCGCCCCGTCACGACCTGCTTCCCGAGGTCAGGGACGCGGCCGCGCGGAGCGCGAGCAGGTAGCTATCCGCGCCGAATCCGGCGATCTGCCCCACCGCGACGCCGGAGACGTAGGAATGCTGCCGGAACTCCTCGCGCCGGTAAATATTGGAGAGGTGCGTCTCGATCGTCGGGATGCCCGTCGCGGCGATGGCATCACGCAGCGCAATGCTGGTGTGGGTATAGGCGCCGGGATTGATGACCAGTGCATCATACTGTCCCATGGCATCCTGGATCTTCTGCACCAGTTCGCCCTCGTGATTCGACTGATAAAACGCAACAACGACGCCCAGGTCCGCCGCGAGTGCGCGAATCCGGTCGTTCACGTCGTCGAGGGTGACGGATCCGTAGATGTCCGGCTCACGCTTGCCCAGCAGGTTCAGGTTCGGTCCGTTGATGATCAGGATCTTCTTCAAGCGGCTCCTTCCAAAAAAAAACTGCCCAAGGCAGTTTCCGAGAGACGGGTCCGGCGAAGCCGGAGCGCTCAGAACTCCTTGAGCAGTTTCGGCACCGACATCCTGAGCAGGAACCTCCCCTTGCCGAAGTTCCCCTCAGGCTTGATGATCAGGACGAAAAAATATTCCTCATTCAGCCTGCGCAGCATGATCAGCGCCTTTTCGGCCATGACCGTCACTTCCTGCGTCGTGCCCAACTGCGCTGCCTGCGATCCCTTCTCGATCTCCTTAAGCAGCGCGGAATACTCGACGGTCATGGACTGGAGATCAAGATCCCCGTTTACCGTATACTCTTCGACCGGGATCCCGTCCAGCCCGACGACCAGCGCACCGAGCGCACCGTCCGTGCCTTTGACGACCTCCTGCAGGACATCGGAAAAAGACATCTACTTCTCCTCTTGGATCTTTTTGAGCCAGGTTTCCAGGCGGCTGATTGCGGCCTGACGGTTCCCGGCGCCACCGGAGGCCGGGACAGAACCTTCCCCGCCCGTAGCCGCTGCAGGCGGTACGTACTCCCGCGGTTCGTAATCGGTCGACACGGTCCGCGGGGTCCCGGGTGGAGCGAACATGTCGAACGCTTCCTCGCCCGTTTCCTCCGGAACGACCTCGGGCGCTTCCGGAGGCCGGTACTCCTGCGCCTCGGGAAGGCTTGTCTCGATCTCGAGCGGCTGCTCCGGGGGGAGCTCGAAAGATTCCGGCGGCGCTGCAGCTCCTGACGGGGCTTCGGGCGCTGCCTCAGCCATTTCTCTCACCCGCTGGAGCTTTTGCTGCAGGCCTATGCTGGTCGGCCGGTCCGCGAGCATGCGCTCGTAGATGTCGATGGCCTTTTCATAAAATCCCTGAGCGATGTACAGCTCCGCCAGGGTATCGGTCGTAAAATCATCCGCTGCTTCCCCTGCTGGAGCAGGGGCCGTTGCTTGCGGAGCAGCCTGTGCGGACGGCTCTTCGCCGCCCTCAACGCCGAACCCGGCCTCGGGCTCTGCGAAGGCCTCCTGATCGGCGAAACCGGGACCGGCCTGCGGAGATTCGAGGGTGACGCCTTCCGGCCATCCGGCTTCGGCGATTTCTGACGTCTCCGCGCCGGGAATTCCCGCTTCAGCTATTCCGCCGTTCTCGAGCGGAGCAACGTCGAGAATCTCTTCTGGCTCTTCTGCTTCTTCCGCTGGGGGAGGCGCTGCCGCCACCTCCGACGACGGCATTCCGGCTGCAGGAACGGGCATCGGCTCAGCGTGAGATGGCTCCGGAGGACCGGGTGCCTGACCTGCTTTCGGCTCTGCAGCCGCCCTTGCCGGTTGTCCGGAAGGCGGGGGCATCTCCGGACCGGGCTCCGCGACAGGCCGATAGTCCGTTATCCGCGATCGTACGTCGATCCCGGCTTGGATATCATTCACCAAGCCGATTACTTCCTCATCGGAGGGGCTCAACTGCAAGACGATCTTGTACTGGATGAGCGCTTCTTGCGGATGCCCTTCGAGGACACAGATATCGCCCAGTTTTTTCTGGGCCATCAAATTGTCCGGGATCGCCTTGACGACTTCTTCGAACTCCCGCCGGGAGCCCGCGATGTCGCCTTTCGTCAGCAGGAGTTTCCCGAGAAAGGCCCGCGCAGAAATGTAGCCCGGATTCTTCTCAATCCCCTCCGAGAGTACGTGTATAGCAGCCTCAATATCCCCCGTCTTCTTGTACTCCTCCGCGAGAGGTACAAAAAGTTTCGATTGGGGATCCTTCGCAATGCGCTCCGTGAGTTTCGCTATTTCGGAGGTCACTTTTTCCATGGATTTTTGTAAGCTTATCCCCTAATTGGCGGAAATGTTACCAAAATATCGGGATGAATGTCAAGGTAATACTTCCTGACAAGAAATAACAGCTTAAAGCCGTCGCATCCAGGGGAAATGAGGGGAAAATGGGGACCTTCGTCCCACCGCCGAAAATCCGCAGAACGTTGAATTTCTTTTTTTGTCTTTCGGATTTTTACTTGCTGTGGCCAACCTCCTCCCGTGAGGCCGTACGACGCATCTTTGAAGGATCGTAGGGAATCAGCGCCATGAGGCAGAAGCTCTTCCTCCGGCAGGCGGATCGGCGTCAGGCTGTCTGGCAGGCGGCTGCACCGCGCTGCAGCGCCCGTTCATTTAGGGGAATAAGAGATTGCCTTCGCGGGGAAAGCACCTGCTTCAGCGCGGCGAGGACCGATTCCAGGGAAACGACACCCGTTCTCTCGAGAAAGGCGCCGAGCATAACCATGTTCGCAATGCGGGTGTCTCCCAGTTCCCGGGCGATATCGTTCGCCCGAACTTCGATCCGGATGAGATCGTCCCGCGTGGGGACCGCGCGGACCAGCGAGGTGTTCAAAAAGAACAGTCCGCTCGCGGCAACCCGCTTTTCGAATTTCTGGAAGGATGCCTCGTTGAAGATAAGCATGGCCGACGGGGAGCGCACGACCGGTGAGCCGATCTCTGCATCGGAGATGATGACCGTACAGTTCGCTGTTCCGCCGCGCACTTCCGCACCGTACGAAGGGAACCACGTCACGTGTTTTCCTTCGAGCATGCCTGCATAGGCGAGCAGCTTGCCAGCGACCAGGACCCCCTGTCCGCCGAAGCCCGCGATCATGACGTCCTGGTACATGCCCCGTCCGTTCTCCCGTTCCCCCGCGTCTTATCCTTGAATACGCCGAGGGGATAATAGCGCATGGTATGGTTCCGTACCCATTCCGCGGCCTGCAGCGGGGTCATTCCCCAATCGGTCGGGCAGAGGGCGAGTGCCTCCACCAGGGAAAATCCCGCCCCGTCGAGCTGGTTCTGGAACGCCCGCCGGATCGCTTTCTTCGCGGCCAGGATGTTCTTCGGACTGTCGAGGGAGACGCGTTCGATCAGGGCAGGACCGTCGAGCGTCGCGAGCATCTCGCAGACGCGGATGGGGCTCCCCGCCGAAGCGGCATCCCTCCCTTTCGGCGTCGTCGTGGTTTTCTGGCCCGGCAGCGTTGTGGGGGCCATCTGTCCGCCGGTCATGCCGTAATTGCCGTTATTGACGAAGATGACGGTGATGTTCTCTCCCCGCGCGGCGGCATGGACGATCTCGGCTGTCCCGATCGCCGCCAAGTCTCCGTCTCCCTGGTAACTGAAGACCACCGACTCCGGACGAGACCGTTTCATTCCGGTCGCGATCGCCGGGGGCCGGCCGTGCGGCACTTCGATCATGTCGAAGTCGAGGTAATCGTATGCAAAGACCGCGCACCCCACCGGTGCAATGCCGATGGTGCGCTCACGTATCGCGAGCGCGTCAATGGTCTCGGCCACGATGCGATGCAGGACGCCGTGGCTGCATCCTGGGCAATACCGGAACGGGTTGTCCTTCAGGCTCTTCGGTCTGGTGAATACCGGCTTCATCATCCTCTCGTCAACTGCGTGCGTTTAGCCAAAAACCGCTTGACAAGCAACGGGTGGGTCTGTTATTGTGTCGCGCTGTTTGCGACGTTGTTCCGCTCGCCGAGGTAGCTCAGTTGGTAGAGCAGAGGCCTGAAAAGCCTCGTGTCCGCAGTTCGATTCTGCGCCTCGGCACCATTTCCTCCCTGCACGCGCACCTTCTCGCATACGCCCCTACTCCTTATCGAACAGCCCCAGCTGCAGCATCTTCTCACCGGGGAACGGGACCGGATACTCGCCGTCGAAGCAGGCCGCGCAGTATTCGGTACGATGCGGGACCACGCGCTGCAAGCCCTCCATACTGATATACCCCAGCGTGTCCGCGGTGATGTACTTCCTGATCTCTTCGACGCTGTGCGATGACGCGATCAGTTCCTGGCGCGTCGGCGTGTCGATGCCGTAGAAACAAGGATACAGCGTCGGCGGGGAACTGATCCGCATATGGATCTCCGCGGCGCCGGCATTCCGGATCATCTTGATGATCTTCTTGCTCGTCGTGCCGCGCACGATGGAATCGTCCACCACGACGACCCGCTTGCCTTTCAGGACCTCCCGCACGGGGTTCAGTTTGATCTTGACCCCGAAGTGCCTGATGGTCTGGCGCGGCTCGATGAACGTGCGCCCCACGTAGTGGTTTCGGATCAAACCCGTGTCGAACGAAATCCCGGCCTCCTCGGCATAGCCGAGCGCGGCGGGGACGCCCGAATCGGGAACGGGGATCACCACGTCGGCGGGGACGCCGGTCTCGCGGGCAAGCTGCCGGCCGAACTCCTTCCGGATCGAATAGACGTTCCTGCCGAACACCACGCTGTCGGGCCGGGCGAAGTAAATGTACTCGAAGATGCAGTGCGACGGCGACGCCTTCTTGAAGGGAAAGGACGAGTGGATGCCCGAGCTGTTGATGACGATCATTTCTCCGGGCGCCACATCGCGTATGTAGGTCGCCTCGATCAGGTCGAAGGCGCAGGTCTCGGAAGCGACGACGTACGCTCCGTCGAACTCGGCGATCGAGAGCGGACGAAAACCATGGGGGTCACGGACGGCGATCAGTTCGTCCTCCGTCAGCAGGAGGAGGCTGTAGGATCCCTGGATATGGCCTAAGGCGTCCACGACACGGTCGTGCAGGTTCGCCATACGGGACTGCGCGATCAGGTGGATGACCACCTCGCTGTCCATGGTGGACTGGAAGATGGAGCCATAGGCCTCGAGTTCGTCCTTGAGCAGCCCCGCGTTCACCAGGTTCCCGTTGTGCGCCACCGCGAGTCCGCCCAGCGCAAAATTCACGAGGAGCGGCTGGATGTTGACTGCGGTGCTGTCGCCGCAGGTGGAGTAGCGGTTGTGCCCGATCGCGATATGCCCCGGCAGCTTCTGGATGCGCTCTTCGTCGAAGATGTCGGCGACCAGCCCCATGGCCTTCTGACCGTAGAGCTGTTTGCCGTCCGACGAAACGATGCCCGCAGATTCCTGCCCCCGATGTTGCAGGGCATACAGGCCGAGATAGGTCAGATTTGCCGCATCCGCATGGCCGAAGACCCCGAATACGCCGCACTCCTCATGAAATCCGTCGATCATTTCACCCTTCCTCATTTCCCGAAAACCCGCTTGAAGATGTAGTCGACGTTCTTGAGGGTATGCCGGATGTCGAAACAAGCGTCGATTTCCCGCGCCGAGAGATACCGGACGATGTCCCGGTCGTTCTTGAGCCGGTCGCTGAAGTCCCCTCCCTGCTGCCAGGTATCCATGGCGTTCCGCTGCACATAGGCATAGGCGGTCTCGCGCGTGAGCCCTTTGCCGACGAGCGCCAGCATGACGGCCTCGGAGTGGAACAGCCCGCGGGAGAGCGCCAGGTTCCGCTTCATGGCGTCGGGGTAGACGAAGAGCCTGCCCACGAGTCCGTTGAACCGGTGGAGCATGTAGTCGATCAGGATCGTGCTGTCCGGGAGGATGATACGCTCGACCGAGGAATGGCTGATGTCGCGTTCGTGCCACAGGGCCACGTTCTCCTGGGCCGCGACCGCGTTCGCCCGGACCACCCGGGCGAGCCCGGAAAGATTTTCCGCCGAGATGGGGTTCCGCTTGTGCGGCATGGCAGAGGATCCCTTCTGCCCCGCGGAGAAGTATTCCTCGGCCTCACGGACCTCGGTGCGCTGCAGGTGGCGGAGTTCCACGGAAAATTTTTCGATCGATGATGCGATCAGGGCGAGGGCGGATAGGAATTCCGCGTGCCGGTCCCGTTGGACGATCTGGGTGGCGACGGGCTCGGGCGTAAGCCCCAGTTTGCGGCAGACGTAGACCTCAACGGAAGGATGGATGTTCGCAAAGGTCCCGACGGCTCCCGAGACCTTCCCCACGCTGATCACGTCCCGCGCGCGCCGCATACGGTCCAGGGCGCGTCCCATCTCCTCGTACCAGAGCGCCATCTTGAGCCCGAAAGTGACGGGTTCCGCATGGACCCCGTGGGACCGGCCGATCATGACCGTCTTGCGATACCGGAGGGCCTGCTTCTTGAGTGTCTTGCGGAGAAGCTGGATGTCGGCGATGATGAGGTCAGACGCCTTGCGCAGGATCGCAGCGAGAGAGGTGTCGAGAACGTCCGAAGAGGTGAGCCCCAGGTGAATGAAGCGGGAGTCGGGACCGACCTTCTCGCCGACCGCGGTGAGAAAGGCGATCACATCGTGTTTGACGATCTTTTCGAGGGCGTCGATCCGGCGCGTGCTGAAATCCGCCTTCTTCCGGATCGTCGCAAGCGAACGTGCGGGGATCAAGCCGAGCCGGGCATTCGCCTCGCAAGCGAGGAGCTCGACGGCCAGCCACATGCGGTACCGGTTCTCCGGTTCCCACAGTGCGGCCATCTCGGGTCTGCTGTATCGCGGGATCATCCAGTACCTCTCCTGTTCACGGGCTGTCGCTTGCGCCGAGGGCGTGGACGAAGGCAACGGGGTCCGGTGCGAGGATCGTCACTGTCAGCGACCGTCCTGTGCAGGCCTGCCCGATCGCATCGCGGAACGCCGCCATGCACAGTGCCGGGATGGACCCTGCGGGCTGGACGTATTCCACGGCCGCGCTCGAGACACCGGCTCCCGCAAGGGCCGCAACGGCGGCGGATGCGACGTTCCGGAGCGCGTCGAGGGTATAGGTGTCTTTCCGCCCCAGGCCGAGCAGGAATATCTTCTCGACCGCGACCTTGCCCCGCGCGGTGAGCAGCGCCGCGTCACCCGCGGCTCCCCGAAGCTTCCCTGCGAGCAGCAGGCGGGAGAGGGCGCCGCACAGGAGCCAGTCGATCCGCCCTGCCATCCCCGTGAGCGGCCGCTGGTCCTCATAGAATCCGACCACCAGTGCCTCGGTCGCGAGATTCCGCAGGTCCTGGTCTGCGACCCGCACGGGCAGGCCGGCGTGCTCCTCGTTAGTCTTCGATCTTTCCCTCATCCAGCTTTCCGGTCAGCCGTGCGACCCGGTCCAGGATCCCGTTGATAAAGGCGCCCGAATCGTCGGTACCGAATTTCTTCGCAATCTCGATGGCCTCGTTGATTGTCACACTGGTGGGAATGTCCATCCGGTAGAGGATTTCGTAGATCGCCATCCGGAGCACGTTCCGGTCCACCACCGCCATGCGGTCGATGCTCCAGTTCTTCGCGCATTGGTGGATCAACCCGTTGATCTTTACGATATGCTTGTGCGTCCCCTTGACCAGCTCTTCGGTGAAGTCGCGAATCTCGTCTTCAGGGCGGATATCGGCCCAGAAACGCTTCAACTCGGTCGCGGTCGGTTTCTCTTTGCGGATATCGAGCTGGAACAGCATCTGGAGCGCGTACTCCCGCGCCTTTCGTCTCTTCATACCGGCTCGTTCGCCGCGCCCGCGATCGGACGCCTTAGGACACCTGGCCCAGGAGATTCGCCATCTCGATGGCGGCGAGGCCCGCGTCCCAACCCTTGTTGCCGCTCTTCGTCCCGGCGCGCTCGACCGCCTGCTCGATGGTATCGGTCGTGAGGACGCCGAAGATGACCGGTAGTCCGGACTCAAGGGAGACCGCCGCCACCCCCTTGCTCACCTCGGCGCTCACGTATTCGAAATGGGGCGTGGCCCCGCGGATCACGGCCCCCAGGCAGATGATCGCCTGATACTTTTTCGTTCGCGCCATCTGTTTTGCAGCAAGGGGAATTTCGTACGCGCCAGGGACCTTGATGATTTCAACGTCCGCGTCCGCGACCCCGTGCCGCTGCAGGGCGTCGAGGGCGCCTTCCACGAGCCGCGCAGTGATAAAATCGTTGAACCGTGCAGCGACGATCCCGACCTTGAGCCCCTTCCCGCTCAGATCTCCCTGGATGATTTTCGGCATCTGACCTCCCTGCTGCATTGGCCCCCCATATTCCGCTCCGCTCCGGCAGGGCCGGGCACGGCGCGACGTTCGCCTATACCTTTTCGAGGATGTGTCCGAGCTTGGTCTTCTTGACTTTGAGGTAGTGGATGTTCTTTGCGTGCGGATGCATCTCGATCGGGATGCGGGCAACGACCTTCAATCCGTAGCCTTCCAGGCCCACGATCTTTTTCGGGTTGTTCGTGAGCAGTTTGATCCGTCCCACGCCGAGGTCGCGCAGGATCTGGGCGCCCACGCCGTAGTCCCGAAGGTCCGCCTTGTAGCCGAGCGCCAGGTTCGCCTCGACCGTGTCTTTGCCGCGGTCCTGGAGCTCATAGGCTTTGAGCTTTCCTTCGAGCCCGATTCCCCTTCCCTCCTGCCGCATGTAGAGGATCACGCCTTTGCCCTCGGCATCGATCATCTTCATGGCGTTGTGCAATTGTTCCCCGCAATCGCAGCGCTGCGAGCCGAAGACGTCTCCGGTAAGGCACTCCGAATGGACCCGGACCAGGACCTCGTCGCCAGGCTTGATATCGCCCTTCACGAGCGCGATGTGGTTCTGATGATCGATGTCGTTGGCGTAGAGGATCGAGATGAAATCGCCGCCGTAGGACGTGGGCAGGTTCACCACCGCGACCCGGCGTACGAGGGATTCCTTCTTGACCCGATAGGCGATGAGATCCTTGATCGTGACGATCTTCATCATATGCGTCTTGGCGAACTCCATGAGCTGCGGGACGCGCGACATGGTGCCGTCGTCATTCATGATCTCGCAGATCACGCCTGCGGGAATGCATCCCGCAAGACGGGCGAGGTCCACGGACCCCTCGGTCTGGCCCGCCCGCTGGAGCACGCCGCCGGGCTTCGCACGGAGCGGAAAGACGTGACCGGGCCGGACCAGGTCGTCCGGTCCCGCCGTGGGACTGATGGCCGCCTCGATCGTCCGCGCCCGGTCGGCCGCGGAGATCCCCGTTGTCACGCCCCGTTTCGCCTCGATCGAGATGGTGAAGGCCGTGCCGAAGGAGGAGGTGTTCTCCACGGTCATCATGGGGAGTTGCAGATGCTCCACCCGTTCCGGGGTAAGCGAAAGGCAGATCAGACCGCGGCCGTATTTCGCCATGAAGTTTACGGCTTCCGGGGTGATCTTGTCCGCGGCCATGGTAAGATCGCCTTCGTTCTCGCGATCCTCGTCGTCCACGAGGATCACCATCTTGCCGGCACGGATGTCTTCTATTGCCTCTTCAATCGTATTGAATTTCATTTTCCTGCTCCATTGGCCGACGCCCATTCGCCGGGCCGCGTATAGCGCATCGCAGCGGATTCTGCGGGCAGCGAAGACGTCCGTCCTCAGACAAAACCGGCGTTCTTTAACAGGTCCGCGGTCACGCCGGCGTCGGCACCGGGCAGCAACCGTTCGACGTATTTGCCGATGAGGTCCGCTTCGAGGTTCACGCTGTCGCCTGCCGTTTTGAAGCCCAGCGTCGTGAGTGACGCCGTATGGGGGATCATCGCGATAGAGAATCCAGCCCGGTCCAAGTCCGCCACGGTCAGGCTGATGCCGTCGATGGCGATCGATCCCTTCTTGATCACGTACCGCAGCACCGGTGCCGGCGCATCGAAAAAGAGCCGCCAGCCGTTCCCTTCCCGCCGTTTCTCGCGGATACGACCCACGCCGTCTACGTGACCGCTTACAAGATGCCCCCCGATGCGCGCGGAGAGCCGGAGGGCGCGTTCCAGGTTCACCTTCGCGCCGACCCGCAGTTCCCCGAGATTCGTGACGGCAAGAGTCTCCGGGGCCACATCTGCGGAGAATACTGTCGCCCCCAGCTCCACGGCCGTCAGGCAGACCCCGTTGACACAGATGCTGTCCCCCATCGCGGTCCCCTCCACCACGACGCTGGCAGTGATCGTCAACCGGGCGGCCCCGGCCTCCCGCCGGAGCGCATGCACGCTGCCCATTTCCTCGATAATGCCGGTGAACATGATTTTGGAATAACCTGCGATGAGACGAACGCGTATGCGTTCTGATCAATCCGATGCTTCGGAGGCCGGCCGATCAAGTTATATTAACGTCGGAACCGTGCAAAGTCAAGACGATTATAGGGAAATACCGGTTTCGCGGGGTTGTTACGGAGGGTCTACTCCTTCTCGAAACAGGGAATGCAGACGATCGCGCCGCTTTTGACCCGGCCGCGGGTCTCCATGAACTTTTCTCCGCACAGCTCGCAGCGCGCAGAACTGCGGACGCGAGCTTCCCGGGGGGCGGGCGCTTCGGCAGGGGAGATGGTAAGGATCGCCCGTTCTTCCGCCCCCAGGATCGCAGCCGCCTTTTCCATCCGGAGGGCTGCCTGCTCCCGGGAAACGTCCTCCCCCGCGTTCCGGCGCTTCTCCAGTTCGGCATACCGATTATCATCGGCAAAACCGCGGTAGTCTTCGACGATACGGACCCCCTTCCCGGTCTTGCGATTGTACAGGGTGTAGACGTGTTTTCCATAATCGTGGAACACGAGGTTCCCCTTGCCGAAGGTACAACCGGTGATGAACTGGATCGCATCGACGGCGCAGGAGTCGTTCTCCACCACGGCGACGAGCTCCTCGTCTTGGGGCCGGCCAGCCTTCAGCTCCCGAAGCGCTGCTCGCGCCACGCGGTACCCGAGCGCAAGCCCCGGGCAGAGATGCCCATGGAACTGGATCGCGTCCCGGAGATCATCGGTCATGATGTCCTGCATGGTTCCCTCCTTCGCGGATCGGGGCCTTCGTCCGTCATCCGTGGTTCTGCGACCTGCTACTTCTTCAGCACCGACTTCGCCGCCAAAATGGCCCGGGCACGCTTCAAGTGGCCCTTTACAGCCTCGCTGTCATCCACGGCAAGGTGGATCTCCCGGGCTACCTCTTCCTCACCCGCCTCGCTCGCCTTCGCCGCCCAGACGAGATAGCTTTCCACATGGCTGTCGCCATGTTCGATCCAGTGATCGAGCATGGTCTGGAGCTTCCGGAGCTCGTCGTCCGATCCGCCGGTCTCGCCGGCGTGTCCGTGGTGCTTGTGGTTGTCGTGCATAGCTCCTCCGTTCGCATGGACGTGCCCGTAATGCCCGTGCCGGTGCACGTGCGCCTGATCTCCGTGATAATGGGCATGCTCGTGAATCAGATTCACCCGGAGCAACAACTCGTCGTCGGCGATGAGTTCACGGACCGCTCCGTCCGCCGCGAGGCGATGGTCTTCGGCAATGACGATGGCACGCTCGGCGATGTCGCCGGCGATCGAAAGATCGTGGGTTGCCGCGATGATCGTCTTCCCGTGTCGATGCAGTTCGTGCAGGATCTCGATAAGCCAGACCTGGGTGCGCGGATCGAGACCGTTCGTGGGCTCGTCGAGCAGCAGGACGTCCGGGTCCGTCGCGAGGCTGGACGCGATGGCGACCTTCTTCTTTTGGCCGTCCGAAAGCGAGTACGGCGTCCGGTCGCGCAGCTCGGTGATGCGGAGCGATTCGAGCAGGTTTTCCACGATCGCCCGAACCTCCGCCGGCGAAACATCAAGCTGGAGCGGACCAAAGGCGATCTCGTCCCAGACGGTGGAGGAAAAAAGCTGCACGTCGGGGTTCGAGAAGACGAAGGCCACGCGCTTTCGGAAGTCCTGGGAATAGGCACGGTCCCGCAGGGATTGTTCCGTCAGCGGCCTGCCGAATGCAGTGATGGTCCCTTGTCGAGGATGGACCAGGCCGTCCAGGAGCGATAGCAAGGTGGACTTACCGGAGCCGTTCGCCCCCAAGACGACGGTGCGCCCGCCCAACGGAAAGTCGAGCGACACGTCGTCAAGCGCCGGGTGGCCTCCGTCGTAAGCGAAGGTTACCTTGCGGAGGCTGAACACTGAAGTCATCGCAGCAATCCCCTATCGAACAGGAACAACGCGCCTCCCGTGCAAACGACCGAAATGATCCAGAAGAGATCGATGCCCCCCACCCGGAACCGCTCTGCTGTGCGGAATTCACCGTGAAACCCGCGCGCGAGCATGGCCCGGTAGATGTCCTCGCTCATCTCCCGCGATTTCAGGAAGGTCGCCCCGATCCGTGATGCGATCCAGTTCCGGTCTGCGGATGCCGGCAGCGGCCTGATCGTCCTGCTCTTGCGCGCCCGATACATGTCCTGGATCATCCGCAGCAGCAGAAAGAGATACCGCTCGGTCATCGTAAGCGTTATGACGAAGATGCGCGGGACGAACAACGCCCGGAGACCGGCAAAGGCATCGTTCCAGCGGGTCGTAAGCGTGAAGAGGACGGCGAAGGATACCGAGGTCGCCACGCGTGAGACGAAGGTGATCGCCCCCCACAGCCCCTGACGCGTCACCGCGATCTGCGCCGGGATGACGTAGGGACCCCAAGTGTGCGGTCCATCCAGCCTGACGAGCACCCAGAGCGGATCTCCCGGCGTCACGACGTTTAAGAGCGCAGGGAGAACGATCGCGGCAGAGAAGAGCGGCACGAACAGCCACACCCGCGTTAGAAAGGTTCCCAGCGGCACCCGTGAAAGAGCCGCGAGTACGATACTGAGGGCGTATAACATCCCCAACGTGCGGGGTTCGCGCAGCACGCTGACGAGCATGATAATAGAGAGAACACTGACAAGCCTGACGCGCACGTCGACGGACTGCAGAAGCCCGCCCTGCCGCGCACAGTCTTCGGAAAACAGCACCTGTTCCATCGTCCGGGCGAAGGCCAACAGTGATTTATCGAGAAAGTTCGATCGTGACACGATGATCCCGGTCTCCCGGCATATTACCGCCCGTCCTTGTCGTCCTTGTTGATCAACAGCCTCGTAAGACCATACATGATCGCAGCGGTAAAGACAACCCCGACGATCGCAGAAAGGACGTATCCCAGGCTCTCTTCTCCCAACGCTCCTCCCAAGCCGGGCACGCCATAGGCTGATAGCGGCGCCTTCCACGCCTCGCCGACGCGCCGCATGCCTTCGGGAACGAATCCCGTTATCTTCCGCACCTCATCGCCGCTCCATTCTCCCCAGGCGCCGCCGGCATGGAACAGATGCGGAAGGATCACACCGAGCGGGGAAAGGACGATCAGGATGCCGATCGCGACCCAGAGTTTCTTGGAAAAGGACATGACGAACCTCGATCGGACGCCCGTTTCGATCGGCGAGCAGGTCCGGCGCGTTTTTCTGAAAATAACGAAGCACCAACGCCGTGATCAGCGCCTCGACGAACCCGAAGACCAGCAGGTGTTCGCCGAGCATGGCCGGGACCGCGATGCTCTGGGGAAAAGGGCTGTACAGCGGGCGGCCGTCCGGTGCCCGAGCAATAAGCGACTAAATGCCGAATGCGATCCCGGCAAGGAGGGCCGAGCAGTTCAGGCTTACGTATCCTGCGATCGCCCCGGCAACCCAGCGGCGCCTATTCGTCACCGGCGCACGCGCTGCGATGAGCCGGTAGAACGCCCCAGACCGTGAAGGCGCCGATGATCGCCATATTGAAGCAGTTTGCGCCGAGGGTCGTGATACCGCCGTCACCGAAGAGCAAGGCCTCGATGATGAGAGCGGTGGAAACGGCGATGATCGCGGCCCATGGCCCGAGCAGGATCGCGACGAGGACCGCGCCGGTCGCGTGCCCCGTGGTCCCGCCGATGATCGGCACGTTGAACAGCATGATCACGAAGCTGAACGCGGCGCCAAGCGCCAAGTACGGCGCCTGTCTGGCCTTCAGCGTCCTGCCGAGTTTCCGGGCGGCGAGCACCCAGCACGGGATGGTCACGACATAGAGCGAGCCGTAGGTGGCGGGCCCAGGTACCCATCAGGGATGTGCATGCCTGCTCCTCCAAAAGCGCGCGCGTGCCGCGATACCCCGAAAATGAGTAGCACGATATTTTTTTTAGTAGCACAATTTCCAAAACCTGTCAAGGGATATTTGTTGCGAACGGGCCGTGCGTGCGGCAGAGGTCAGAACGTCCAGGCGGATACGGCGATCGTGTGGTAGTGTTCCGCATATTTATTCAATCCGGCGCGGACCGCGAGATCAAGGCGCCAGGACCGGGTAAGGTCGTAGCGGACTCCCGCCAGCAGCGTGAAGGGCCGGGAATCGATGTGCGTGTCGGTTCCCCTCTCGGAGTCCCTTTGAATCGTGCCGACAAGCTCCGTCTGCAGACGGAACGAGTCCGTGAGCGAATGTTCGAGCGCCAGGCCGAACCGTACGGCGAAGTCTTCAGCGAAGTGTCGTCGACGCAAATCCCCGGTCTGTGACTCGTAGCCGATCCCGGCCCGATAGATCGTATCGCAGCAGCCTTGCTGGTCCGTCAGCTGGAATCCCGCGACTGTCTTTCCCGTGCCCAGCCCCTTGTCCGCGCTGCCGGTGGGGGCGATGCCGTAGAAGGTGAGGCCCATGGACTGCCGGACTTCGTTCTCAAATAACCGGAACTTGAGGCCGAGCGTCGCATCGCCTACCCCCTCGACGGGACGGCCAGCAACCGGTCCCGGTTTCAGCAGAAGATAGGGGGCTTCGATGAATACATCCGAGTCCTTGCCGGTCCCGGCGGTTAGGGTGCCGGTGAGCAACGTGGTCCGGACACCGCTGTCTTTTGTCCAGTCGCCGGTCGCCTCAAGGAGATAATTCCCCGTTCCCTGCGTATCCGTCTCTTCAATCTGGAAGGGATGCACGGCCCAGGCAGGAGGTGCGATCGCCAGGAGCGATGCGCACAGGAGTGTCCCGCCAAGCGTCCGGATCATTCTCTGCCAGGATTTGCGCTGCATGTCAGTTCGCCGCCCCCCTGTAATCATGCCAGTTCCCTGCCTGTCGTGGTCATTGTCAGTTTGCCGTGCTTGACGCCCCGCGTCCCGATCAGCCGGTCGGCGATCGCCGTAATATCCCGGCTGCGTCCCTTGACGACCAAAACCTCCAGACAATTGTGGGCGTCTAAATGAACGTGCAGCGTGGAAACGATCCGGCGATAGGCCCGATGCTGCATCTCCGTCAGGGCATGCTCCAGATCGCGGGTATGGTGGCTGTACACGAGGGTAATCGTCCCGACGATCTCCCGATCGCCTGATTCCCATTCGCGCCCCACGAGCGAGTCGCGGATCATGTCGCGGATCGCCTCGGACCGAGTCGCGTAGCCTTTCCGCCCGATGAGGGCGTCGAATTTCTTGATCAGCGCACTGTCGATCGAAACGCCGAATCGGGTCAATGCCGCCATATTCCCTCCGGGGCGAAATTGTACGGAAGGTAATACTTACCTCCGCGCTTGTCAAGGACTTTCTGATCGTACAATCATCTTGACAAACCTTTGCCGCTCTGCTAGGGTACCTCCATCCTGCGCTGACCTGAAGCGCAGGGCTATTTCGTGGCTACCTGCGATAACGGCGTCTGCCAGCCCTGGGCCACCGGCACACCGGAGTTGCCCGACAGAGTTTTCCAAAAAGAGTATATTCTCTTCAAAGAAAAGGGGGATGTATATGAAGAAGCTCGTCGTTGGTATGCTGCTCCTGTTACTTTTCTCTGTACCTGCGTTCGCGAAAGATCTCGTCGTCTTGCCGACAACGTTCGATCAAGCCACCTTTAAAGACCTCAGCACGGACCTGGGACTTGCCATCAGCTATTATCCGCTTGAGCCGGCCGGGTCACTTGCAGGTACGGTGATTCCCTTCGGCTTCGATGCAGGCCTGGAAGTAACCGCCGTACAGCTGGACACCAAAAAACCGCAATGGGCGCTGATGAAGGCCGCCGGCGGCATGGACGTTCCGAGCACGCTGCCGATTCCCAAATTGCATGTACAGGCCGGGTTCAAAATCCCTTTCCTCCCGCCGATCGATCTCGGTGTAGTGTATTCGAAGATTCCCACTACGTCAGTGAGCATCACGGGCGGCGAAGTGAAGGTCGGCTTGCTGGAAGACGGGATCGTGATGCCGGCAGTGGCGCTGCGCGCCTCAATGACCAAGCTGGCCGGCCTGGAAAAAACCATTGATTTGAGCACCCAGCAGGTTGATCTTTCCGTCAGTAAAAAATTCCTTATCCTGACGCCCTACCTTGGTTACGGCATCGTGAAAATCAAAAGCACGCCGAAAGATCCGAATGTCATCGTGCCCCATACGAGCGGAGGCATAACCATTCCCGGCCTGACGGCGGAGAACATCACCAAGAACAAGCTCTTCGGCGGTTTGAAATTGAGCCTCGGCCTCATCAATTTCGTACTCGAAGTTGATAAGTCCGCGGTCACGGCATATTCGGGCAGGTTTAATGTGTCGTTCTAAATCCTTCACGCTTCAGTACGAACCGAATAAAAAGGCCTCCGAAACTCCGGGGGCCTTTTTCATATTCGAACATCCGCTCAACTCAGATGATCTTCACCCGATTCCCTTCCGGCACCGACTCTTCTTGCTCCCTCACCCCTGCCATGGTATATTCCCTCATGGAGACGAAACAGCATACACCCGTCGTGAAAGTGGACGGGGACCGCGTCGTGCATGGTTTCGATGAGGTTGTCGCCGAGTTTCCGCTCCGCGTCGTACTGAACGGGACACAGTTGGTGACGCTCCTGTGCACGCCGTCCGAACTCGAGGAACTGGCCGTCGGATTCCTCCTTTCCGAGGGGATACTGCACTGCCGCGACTCGATCCGCAGCCTTTCCGTCTCGGAGCAGGATGCCACCGTGCGCATCGAACTTGCGGGGTTGCCTTCCGACCTTTCCGCTCTTTTCGAGAAACGGACCATTTCTTCGGGCTGCGGCAAAGGAATGACCTTCACGAATTACCGGACACCGCCGGACCGGCGCATCACGATTCGGGAGCAGAGCGTCGACCTGGAGACGATCCGGAGATTGCTGCGGGCATTCCGAAACATCTCGTCGCTCTATCTCGAAACCGGCGGGGCGCACAGTGCCGCGCTGGCGGAAAACGGCGAGATCCTGTTCTTTGCGGAGGACATCGGCCGGCACAATGCCGTAGATAAGCTGATCGGCAAGGCCTTTCTCCGCTCCCAGCCCCTCGCCCACACGATCCTGCTCACCAGCGGCCGGGTGACCACTGAGATCATGACCAAGGCGGGCAGGAACGGTATTCCCGTCGTGATCAGCAGGGCGGCGCCTTCCTGCATGGCCGTGAGTTATGCCGAAGACTTGGGGACCACGCTCATCGGCTTCGCGCGCGGCGACCGGATGAACGTCTATACCTGGCAGAACAGGATCCGCCTGCCGGAAATGGAACCGACTCGTTGATAATCGCGGTTATTTCTGCTATGGTAAGATAAATTATCTGCTTCTTCCCTGGGATATAAAGGAGCATCATGAACGATCTGCTGCAGGAGTTTACCGCCGAACCCATGATCGCCTATTTCTCCATGGAGATCGGCATCAAGAACGACATCCCCACGTACAGCGGCGGCCTCGGCATCCTTGCCGGAGATACGGTAAAATCCGCCGCGGACCTTATGCTGCCGCTGGTGGCCGTCACGCTCCTCAGCCGCAAAGGGTATTTTTCTCAGGAAATCGACGCAGCAGGCAGGCAACGGGAACAGGCCGTCATCTGGGACCCGGCGCACCATCTCACGCTGCTCCCCGAAAAGATCAAGGTCGGGATCGAGGGTCGGGACGTCCTCGTGCAGGCCTGGCTCTATGTTGTCGTGAGCCCCACGGGCGGCCGGGTACCCATGCTCTTCCTGGACACGGACCTTCCCGAGAACGCGCCGGAAGACCGCGGCATCACCGATCGTCTCTACGGCGGAGATACTGCATATCGGATCAAGCAGGAAGTGGTCCTCGGCATGGGCGGCGTGCGCATGCTGCAGGCGCTGGAGTTCCATATCAAGAAGTACCATATGAACGAGGGGCATGCCGCTTTTCTCTCTTTGGAGCTGCTCCTGCGCTTCAAGCGGGACATCGAAAGCGTTTGGGACGAACGGTCGATCTGGGACATGGCGCGGGTGCGTGACCTGTGCGTCTTCACGACCCACACGCCCGTAGAGGCAGGGCACGACAAGTTTTCCTACGCGCTGGTGCGGCAGGTGCTGGGTGAGATCATCCCCTTCGACGTTCTCCGGGATCTCGCGGGCAGGGACAGTCTGAATATGACCCTCCTCGCGCTCAACCTGAGCAAATACATCAACGGCGTTGCGAAGAAACACGGTGAGGTGTCGCAACATATGTTCCCGGGATACCACATCCACGCCATCACGAACGGCGTTCACACCTTCTCCTGGACCTGCCCGGAAATGGCGGCCTTGTTCGACAAATACATCCCCGGCTGGGCCAACGAGCCGGAACTCTTCGTGCGTGCAAGCAGCATTCCCGAGCTTGAGATATGGGAGGCCCACCGGGAGGCAAAGCGCAAACTCTTGACCTATGTCGGTCAAGCGACCGGCGTCGTTATGGACCCCAATACGTTTACGCTCGGCTTTGCGCGCCGTGCTACGGCCTACAAACGGCCGCACCTTATCTTTCACGACGTCGAGCGGCTGATCCGCACCGCTGAAAAGGGCGGCATTCAGATCGTCTTCTCCGGCAAGGCCCATCCCCACGACGAAGACGGGAAGCGGCTCATCCAGGGGATTTACGGGTTCCGCGACCGCTTGAAAGGAAAGATCGCCGTAGCATTCCTGCCGGGATACGATATGGATCTCGCGCTCAAACTGGTTGCCGGGGTGGATGTCTGGTTGAATACGCCCCTCCGGCCGCTCGAAGCTTCGGGCACGAGCGGCATGAAGGCCGCACACAACGGGGTGGTGAACTTCAGCGTGCTGGACGGCTGGTGGATCGAGGGCTATATCGAAGGGTTCACGGGATGGGCCATCGGAGGCATGCCGACGGAAACCGTCCAGCCGGGAGTGTCCGATGCCGCGGATGCAGCGGACTTGTACGACAAGCTCGAAAACCAGATTATCCCGAAATATTACGATGCGAACAAAAGCGGCTGGAGCCGCATGATGCTGAACGCGATCAGCAAAAACGCCTATTATTTCAACAGCCACCGCATGATGCGGCGATACGTGACCGAGGCGTATATCCGCTGAACCGCCCTCCCCTTCCGGCCGCCGCTCTTCCGTTCGTCACGGCTCATCGTTCCTCCGCCTCCTGGGTTACCCGCAGCACTTCCTCGATCGTCGTCAACCCGGCGGATGCCTTCAACAGACCGTCCTGCCTCATGGACCGGAATCCCGTCCGGGCCGCCGCGTCCGTAAGTGCCGAAGTCGTTGCCTTTGCCACGATCAGCGAACGGATCGTCTCGTTCAGCTCGATCAGTTCGAAGAGTGCGACCCTGCCCAGATAGCCCGTCTGTTTACAGGCAGGGCAGCCTGCGCCCCGGAAAAAGGTCATTCCGCTCTCCCCTATTCCGAGGTTCGCGAGCAGCGAATCATCCGGCACATAGGGTTGCTTACACCGGCCGCAGATCTTTCGCGCGAGACGCTGCGCCGCGACCGCGAGGGTCGACGACGCAATGAGAAACGGTTCGATGCCCATATCGATGAGCCGGGTCGCCGCACCTGCCGCATCATTGGTATGGAGGGTGGCGAAGACCAAATGGCCCGTCAGGGCCGCATGAATAGCGATCTCCGCGGTCTCGCGGTCACGGATCTCCCCTACCATGATGATATCCGGGTCCTGCCGCAAGATGGAACGCAGGCCGGTCGCAAAAGTCACCCCCGCCTTGGGATTCACCTGAAGCTGGTTTACGCCCATCATCTGGTATTCGACGGGGTCCTCTACCGTCACGATATTGTGCGTCTTGCGGTCGATCGAGTTCATGCTGGCGTACAGCGTCGTTGTCTTGCCGCTGCCGGTCGGCCCGGTGATCAGGATCATTCCGTAGGGCTTCGTGATCAGGCGCCGATAGCGCTCCAGGATATCGGAAGAAAAGTTCAAGGCATCGAGATTCATAATGATGTTGGAGCGATCCAGCAACCGCAGAACGACCGTCTCTCCCTGGATGACCGGCAGCGTGGATACGCGAATATCGACCTTGGTCTCGCCGTCCATGCGGAGCGCCTGGCGCTCGTGGAATACCGCGGTTACGACCGGACCGGCGTCGGTATGGGTCACCCGTGCCTGGAACCGGCCGTCCTGCGGCGCGCGCTTTTCCGCAATGTCCATATTGCCCATGATCTTGATGCGCGAGACGATGGGCGCATGCATTGCGCGCGGGATGGTCCTGACCTCGGAAAGCACACCGTCGATCCGATAGCGGATCTTGACCACGTTCCCTTCGGGGACCAGGTGAATATCGCTGGCACGGTCCATGATCGCCTGGGCGATCACCATGCTGACCAACCGGACCACCGGGGCGTCCTCGGCCGCGACGCCGGGCTCGACAGGGGCCTCTGCCGCGCCGGTGCGGCCGTCGGCAAAATCCATTGCCGCCAGCTCGATGTTCTGGCTCATGGCATAATAGCGGTCGATTGCTTTCTGGATATCCGTGCGGGTTGCCACGACCGGTTTGACCTGTCTGCCCGTCGTCTTCCGGATATCATCGAGACCAAAGATATCCAGCGGATCGGCCATGGCCACGACGAGGGAGTCTTGGTCCGTATAAAGCGGCACCGCAGCAAGTCGGCGCGCCATCTCACCGGGGAGAATCTTCACGCTGTCGGCGTCGATCAGCTGTTTCTCGATCTCGATGAAAGGAATGTGCAATTGACGGGCCAGGAATGAGGCCATGGTATGTTCATCCAGAAAACCGAGTGCCACCAGCATTTCGCCAACTTTGCCGCCCCGCTTTTTTTGCTCTCCCAGCGCCCGCTGGAGCTGTTCGCCGGTAATTAAACCTCCGGCTACCAGCATCTCGCCCAACATTTTTCGCGTAGACGTGGCCACAGGGATCCGCCTCCTTTCCTTACGCGCCGTTTTCCCGATTATACCAGAAACGATAGGAAATAGACAATAATACGTCGTATTCTGTTCCTGCGGCGAGACAGCGACTCCGGATTAGGGTATACTTAGGGAGAAACGGGTGCAGATGAATCGCTGCATCCGGCGATGGAAACGTCGGTTGGAGAAGGATTTCCGGTGGACGATCGCGGAAGATCAAACTCCATACTGGTCGTCGATGACGATCCCTATGTTCTGGAGTCAGTGGCCACACTGATGACGGAGTACGGATACGCCGTTACGACCTCGCGGAATGCTGCCGACGCGATGAAGATGGTCGAGCTGAATGCCTTCGATGTGGTGCTGACGGACATCAAGATGCCGAAGGTCACCGGCATTGATTTGCTGCAACAGATCCGAGATTACGCGCCGCAGCTGCCGGTCATCCTCATGACCGCCTTCGCCGAGCTGGACGTCGCCGTCGACGCGATCAAACGCGGAGCTTTCGATTTCATCATGAAGCCATTTTCCCCCGACTATCTCGTGCATGCCGTGGAGAAAGCGGTAGCCTATGCCCGTTACGTCGAGATGGAAAAGAACTATAAAGCCATGCTGGAAGACACGGTCCGCGTCCGGACCCAGGAGCTTGCCGATGCGCTCATCATGGTCAAGCGCATGAGCAATGAAATCATCCAACGCCTCACGGCCGTCGCGGAATATCGCGACCTCGCCACGGGCTCCCACATCGCGCGGATCGGCCTCTACTCCAATAAGATCGCCGAGGCCATGGGCATGCCGTCCGATTTCGTCGAATCCATGACGTTTGCCAGCCCCATGCACGATATTGGGAAGATCGGCATCCCCGACAGCATCCTGCTGAAACCCTCGCCGCTCACTGCGCCCGAGTTCGAGATCATGAAAACCCACACCATCATCGGAGAGAAGATGTTGTCAGGCTCCCATTACCCCGGCATCCGTACCGCAGCATCCATCGCGCTGCACCACCACGAGCGCTGGGACGGAAGCGGCTATCCCCGCGGTCTCCGCGGTGAGGAAATCCCCCTGGAAGGCAGGATCGTCATGCTCGTTGACGAATACGACGCGCTCAGAAGTCCTCGCCCTTACAAACCCCCCTATGATCATGCGCAGACCGTCGCCGTCATCACCATAGGCGACGGGCGGACCCTGCCGAGCCATTTCGACCCCCGCGTGCTGAAGGCGTTCGAAGAAGTTGCACCGCTTTTTGATGAGATCTACGAAGCCTATCAGCATACGATGGCGCTGGAACAGACGCGATAGCGTCGTTCCGTCGCCCTGCCGTCTTTCTCTCCTGTCTGCAGCGGTTGCCTCGCCTGCAATCCGCCGCGATCAGCTGTCATCGTCCATCATCCGATGTTTTGGCCGCTCAATATCATCAAATTGCCCTGATTTCACCGCCCATAAAAAAAGGAACCATGCAGCAAGTCCTACGGCCAGCATGAGGACGATAAGTGCGATGACTGTCCAGAGCATGGGCGCTTTCTCCTTTTCCCGAAATCGGCCCGACGCGGCCCACGTCGGAGATCATGTCTGGGTTTTAGAATCCGTGCTGAATGGCACAATAAAGGGCGCTTCCCGTACCAGCCGAATCTCCGGGTGCTCGGTATTCTCGATTCGAAATCGGATCTGTGTTATTTGTCCGCTGATGTCCCGTCTCTTTGCGAAGATGTACACCGTGGTAGTAACCCGGGAGTTCGGAGGAAGATAGAGCACGCTCCCCGGATGGACAGCCTGCAGGTCCCGGATTCCGGTTACGGTAAGATCATACGAAGCCGCATGCAGGCTGTGATTTTCAACGATCAAAGAATAGGTGTTCCAAACTTGTCCGCGATCGGTGATCCCGGCCGCGGGGGCTCCCTGAGCCCGAAAGACCCAGAACTCCGCCGGCACCCTGCCGGCAATTAAAATAATAAAAATTGCGGCGACGGCTGCGAGGGACAGGGACAGCCAAACGATTCGAGGTCGTCTTTCGCGCGGAGCTCCCGCTGCATTCGTTCCGCGAAAATAGCCGATCAACGGACTGCTGTCGCGTTTCTTCATCTGACGTGCGCAGGCATCGATGCATGCGGCGCAGTTGATACACGCAACCTGCAGCCCGTCCTTGATAGCGATACCCGCGGGACAAGCACGGACGCAGGCATCACAGTATCCGCATTGGTCCTCCCGGGAACGGTCGTAGGCGATCGTAAGCGTGGCATCATCGAAAAACGCGCTCTGAAACCGCGCGTAAGGGCAGATCGCCGTGCAAAAGCGTTGACGGACATACGCGAGATCAAGGAGGATGATCACGGTACAGACGGCCCACGCCCCCCCGGTCCAAGGGCCAAGCGTCCCCTGCAAGACCTCATGCAGCATGACGGAGGGGGAGACAAAATACCAGATCAGGGTTGCGGCCACAAATGCAGACACGGGAAGAAGCAGGAGGGGCAAAGCAAGGCGGCGCACCAAGGGCCGCCGCACGGGTCTGAGAATGGTCCGTTCAAGAAAGCGAGCGATATCGGACAGGACCGTCTGGGGGCACATCCACCCGCACCAGATCCTGCCATAGAGGACCGTGACCAGCATGACGGCGAAAAAGAAAAAGAGAACTGCAAGGAGGACAAAAAAGAATTCGCTGATCCACAGGACGTTACCGAAGAAAAAAAGGGTCAGCGACGGGATGTCGAAGCGAAAGGCACTTTCGCCGTTGATCCGGAGAAAGGGAAGACCGACCACGACAACGGCCTGCAGCCACGCGATCAGCGTCCGGCGGGCGCGAAAGGTCCTGAATAACATCGTCTCAGCGATGTACGTGCCGGGAGTCGATAAAGGCGGCTACGGCGTGGATCTTTTCCGACCCGAGCTGTGCTTCGAACGACGGCATCCCTTTCGTCGTTCCTTTACTGATGACGCGGATATGGTCGATCATCGACGCGCCGTAGCGGAATGTCGGCCCGAGAAGCGAAGGACCGATTCCCCCGGCAAGGTCCTTGCCGTGACAAACGGCGCAATTCTCGCTGAATATCTGCGCCCCCAGCACCAGCGTTTCCTGCTGCTCGTGCTCCGCGGATTCGCTGGCCTCGTGTTCCGCGGGAGCTGCGTGCATGGCCTGCAGCGCCTGCATCGCCGCCTCGTATTGGGCGGCCTGGCTCCATCCCGATATCTGCGGCAGGTAGCGATAGATATAGATCAACCCGAATATGATCAAGCCGAGGAAGAGGACGGTCATGCCGAGAGGCATTTTCGCTTTTCCCTCTTCCCGTTCTGTTATTCCGTCGTAATCAGCCATGGTTTTCTCCCGAGGTCTTACCGCTCCGTGCGGTCAATCATCGTCCAGCATGCGGTATTTCGGCTCTTCCACCCGTTTCTTACGTTTTGCCCGAAAATAGTATACGGCAATGCCTGCCAATACTAACGTCAGCAACGCGGTGAAACTGAAATATAACCACGCCTTCCACGTCATCGGTTACTGTTTCACCTCATTGCCGAGCCGCATCAGATACGCGACCAAGGCGTCCATCTCCGTTTTGCCCGTCAACGCCTTGATCTCGTCTTCGGTGTAGGGATAGCCGAGCACGTGCATCTTTCTCCGGGTATAGGTCGTATCGAGCGGTCGATCGGCGAGCCAAGCATAGGACGGCATGTCCGAGTTCGGATACATGCTGCGCGGGTTCTTCAAATGCAAATACTGCCACTGAGCAGGATATTTTGTCCCTACATTCGCCAAGTCCGGTCCGGTTCGCTTCGAACCCCACAAAAAGGGTCGATCGATGGCGGATTCCTCCAGTGTCGAGGGCTTCCCATACCGCGCAGTCTCAAAGGGCAAGGGGCGCACCATTTGGGTATGACAGTTATTGCACCCTTCCCGGATATAGATGTCCCTTCCCTCAAGCTGGAGGGGCGTATAGGGGATCACGTTCTTGAGCGATGGACTGGTTGTCCCGAGAAAAAGGGGGATGAAGGTGGTCACCAGAGTCCCTACCAGGATGGTGAGGGTAGCCAGGACCACGAATATGACCGGTTTTTTATCGACGTTCATGCCTCTCTCCTTGGTCGGACAGCGTGGCAGTTCGCTTGCATCTATCCGTCTCCTACGCCTCTTGGGGAACCGGCACCGGCACGGGCGCGCTTTTGATCGTCCGGTAGATGTTGTATACAAAGACAAGGAAGCCGATCAGAAAGAGAACCCCTCCTACGGTGCGCATATTCCAGAAGGGATAATTGGGCGTCAGTGTCTGGATAAAGTTCGGATATACCAGACTGCCATCCGGATTCATCGCCTGCCACATAAGCCCCTGCCGGATGCCGTTGATCCACATGGTCACGGAATAGATGAGCTGGCCCACGAGCACCAGCCAGAAGTGTACGTTCGCAAGCTTGATACTGTACAGCTCGGTTTGGTAGATGCGCGGGAGCATGTAATAGAACCCAGCACAGATGGTCATCGTGACCCATCCCATGGTTCCCATGTGTACGTGACCCGGGACCCAGTCGGTAAAATGGATTATTGCACTGAAGGAACGGATTGCCTGACTCGGTCCCTGGATCGTCTGGAGCCCGTAAAAGGTGATACCGAGGATGATGAACTTGATGAGATAGTTGCTGCGCATTTGACCCCATTGCCCCTTCATGGTACCGTAGCCGTTGATCACAGAGGCCCAGGAGGGTGCGATCAGGAATATGCTGAACGCGATCGCGACGGTCTGGATCCAGTCCGGAAGCGGCGAGTAGATCAGGTGGTGAGCGCCGGTCCAAAGATAGGCGAAGATAAGCGACCAGAACCCCACGATCGAGAGCCGATGGCTATAGAGGGGGGCATTGAGGGCTTTCGGCAGCACATAGTAGAAAATGGCGAGCGGCAGCGTCGTGAACACAAAGGCGACCGCATTATGGCCGAACCACCACTCCACGTTCGCGTCGTTGGCCCCCGCATAGATCGAATAGGACTTGAACCAGGATACGGGGACTTCCAGGTTGTTGCCGATATACACGATTGCAACGCCGACTACGGTGGCGAGGATGTACCAGAGAGAGACGTACATCTGCTCTTCCTTGCGTTTCAGGATAGTCGCGATGATGTTGATGGAGAACATCACCCACAGGATCACGACGCCTATGTCGAGCGGCCACTCCAGCTCAGAGTACTCCTTACTGGTATTCATC
>JBJKRX010000034.1:0-3298 GCA_046704425.1 Nitrospirota bacterium | reverse complement strand
ATCCTATTGTATAAATCTTAATAGCGTTCATGTTCTTCTCTCACGGATTCCACTGTTGTTTCGTCGGCCTCGCGCTCGCCCCTCTCCACATAGGCGATCCGGTCACCCTGAGCATCGTATGCCCGCTCGATCAAAGCGCTTGCATCGGCATCCTTGAACATATCGAGATGAAGCTTCAACTGTGCGATCAGACGCTTTTCAAGTTCAGCTTGCGTCTCCGCGATGTTGCGATCGATAATATGCCGGATGTCGATCCCCTGCCCGCGCAGATTTCTGCATATCAGTATCGAACGATGGCAGGTCAGAGGGTCTCTTTCCGCGCACATCAAGGAAAGAGCATACCCTTTCTGCATGCCGAGCTTGATGCGCACCAGGCCTTTTTGGAACAAGTTCGTAGCAGCGATCTTCTGATAAATCGCCTTCCCTTCGGCATAACATGACGGGTCTTTCGGCCTCGCGCCCAACTCTTCGCCGAGGAAAACATACTCGATATCGCAGAGTTTCAATGCTTTCTTGAGCGGCTCTCGGTTGAATTCCGGATTCCGGCTGCTGTAGGGCATGGACCGCACGTCGCAGAGCGCGGTTATCTTGTGCTCTTTAAGAAGGGCGATAAAACCATCGATCGATCGGCCTGCATAGCCGATTGTAAAAAGAATGTGCGCCATATTCGGAATAGTCCCCTTAGGACATTACGTCCCTAGAATTCATCGGTCAGGCCGCAGAAAGTACACTCAGCCAGGAATGCCCTTGAGCCGCCCCAAGATAAATCTCACTCAACCTCTTTCGACCTCCCCAGTTGATCGAGGACATCGGCCAATTGCGCATACACCGGCGCGGCCTCACCGGCCTGATGCGGCATCTTCCCCAAGCTTGCGGCAGCGCGTGCCAGCCTGACCAGGACGTCCGGGATGTCTTTCTCGTCCACACCCGACACCTTTGTCCCCCGGTAATTGCTCAGGATCGCCTGTATAGCCTTGGGAAGCCGCTTGGTGTCGATACTGCCGTCCGCAAGCCGGTACGGCAGCTTCCATGTCTTGACGTCGACCGCGCTGCCGATGTAGGCAAAACATCGCGCGGGCAGCTTATATTTCGGATGGAGCAGATCGTCGTCCGCCGTTCCCGCCGGAGAGAACGCTTCGACCGCTTCTTCGGGCAGCAGACGCAAGGCCGCGTCCGTTCGGTCTTCCCGCTGCCGGTAGATGCCGTGCACGCTCAACCACCAGAGCTGTTCCGGCGGTTCGAGCGCGTCGAGAGACGCAAACACGCGGTCCTGAAGACCGCCGTGCTGCAGGTCCGCGGCGTACAGCATAACGCCGTCGCTCACGCCGAGGCACTTGACTTTCTGTTCCGACGCATATCGCATGGCCTGAGCGAGCGCAGCTTCGACCCCGCGGCGGCTCCAGGCCAACGCTCCCGGGCGCTTCGCTTCCACGATCAGGTATTTGATCCCGAGGCGGGAGAGCAGGAGGTCGGCGTGTCCTATCTGGTTGTTGACATCGGCAACCGTCCAATCGAGAACGTTCGTGAACAGGTCCTCCAGAATGTTTTCCGCCACCTTTTCCGCTGCGACGCCATGCCGTTCCTGTTGCTTCAAACGTTCCGCGCGCTTTTTACGGAAGGCCGCCCAATTGCCCCGTATCCGTTCAACAGCCATGTGGTATGAAGCCAGGTTCTCGATCATAACTTTTCCCTGATTAATCCATGAAACACATCAAATGCCATGGGACAGGAACGCAGACGTCTCCGTCCGCTGTTTGTCCCCGATACACGTTCCGGCTGATATTAATGCAGGATAAAATCGATATCGAGGACGGTCATCTTCCCGTCTCCGTCGAGGTCCTCTTTGCCGAGCGTGCCTGCGCATTCGTGACAGCAGTAGATGGTCTTGAGGTATTTCTTCTCCAGGAGGGGCGGGAATGATAAGGAACGCCCGCCGCGCAATGATCTTGGCGTATTGATAGTAGATCAGGTCTCGAATCGTCTTGACGTCTCGGTCGGGCATGCTAAAGCTCGCCTCCTCAACGGATCAAGCACTCCGCAACGGGTGCGCCAGCGTCCCTCTATGTCTTCCCAGACACCCGGCGCCTGATCGCTTCGATGTCCGCATGCTTGATGAAGTCCGGGATGTTCCGGAAAAACGAGTGGTATCCGTATCCGCCGTGCTCCAGTTCGTCGACGGCATCCTCCTTCGACCAGCCCTGGAACACGATCCGGTACAGGGCGCTTACGAGGCCCGTGCGGTCGGAGCCGTGCCAACAGTGGATCAGGACCGGCCCCTTCGCATTCTCGATGATGGTGAGCGCTTCCACCACCTGCCCGACCGTGACCCCTCCCGCGTCCATCTTCACGCGGAAGACGCGAAGGCCGATCTCACGTCCCGCGTCGTCGTCGTGATAGTCCCTGAGGTCCAGGACGGTCGTGATGCCGAGTGCGCGGAGCTCTTGAAAGCCCTTCTTATTCGGCTGCGCCGCGCGATATACCTTGTCGTCGAGCTTGTAGAAGTTCTTGAGGTGCTGCGCAGGGACCGGTGTTGCCCAGGCAGCAGGCCGTTGCGGCGTTCCCTTCGCCTGCTGCCCGCCCTTTTCCGCGCAATAGCCCCCAGGATGCAGCTTCCGATACTCCGCGAGCCGCTCCCCCGCCTGTTGCCGTTCATCAGCCGAGAGCGCCTTATAGCCCCTGCCGTAGGTCCAGCCGTAGCCCCATCGGTACCAGGCAGGGAACGCCGGCATGCCGCCGGCCCGCACGCCGAGGTACATGGTCGCGGCCAAGGCTTTGTCGTGCGTCCGCTCCAGGACGCATGCGCGCAGGGCCTTGTCCGCCTTCTTGCGTTCCGCCGTGGTCCCGCCCTGCCAGTAGGCCATGTCGTGGCTCAGGCAGCAGTCGCACCACAGGGTCCGGTCCTTGAGCGTGCCGTCAGGAAAGAGGCTGCACCCGTCGCTCGTGAACGGGCGGAGGCCCGCGGCGCTGGCAACAGAGGGACCGAGCAAGGCCAGGAGGAGGCCTGCCATGATCACCAGCATCGCGGAACTAAATCTGTTTCTCCCCATACAAGCCCCCCCCTCTTTGTTATCCCTGCGCCCAGTTGCAGCGACTCGAACCTACAGCCACTGTGCGACACCGCCGTGATGCGAGCAGGCGCCCCGATGTGATCGACTGAAGCTGAAGGTTCCGTCACGGCACAATGCCGTTGCCCCCGGCGGCTCATTGTCCGGGGTCCGCTCCGGCGAAGGCACCCACTCGCCCCGAGAGTTTCTGTATCCCCGGCCATGCCTTGACGGGTGTATCTGGCTGTCTCTGG
>JBJKRX010000033.1:0-15494 GCA_046704425.1 Nitrospirota bacterium | reverse complement strand
GTATTGTCCTCGGTCACGGGGGACACGCGCACCACCTCGAGCTGTTCCGGGGTGAGGCCGAAGGTCTCCACCGACAGCCTGCCCTGCTTCCGCTCCGCATCCTGGAACTCCGGTGAGATCGGCACGCCGTAGACCGTGCGGCGGGTGAGGACCAGGAAGCCCACAGGGTGCATGGGCACGAGGGTCCCGGGCGGAAGGACCGGCCGCTGCACACCTTTTTGGCCGCCCAGCTCCAGGAAGGACCGGAGGTTGGAGAAGTTCTCGAACTCGCTTTTGTAGACGGCCGACTTTGCGCCGATGGGCAGGGGCTTCCCGACCTGGGCGATCACCACGCCGATCTCGCCCGCAGGCACCTGGACCCAGGGGTGTTTGTCCACATGGTAGACAACCCAGAACTTGAAGCGCCAGCCCGGCATGAGCAGGTCCGCCTGGTAGCCCGCTTCGCCGTTCAGGGCGATGGGGTTGTCCTGGGAGAGCTTCGTAAGCGAGAACCGCTTCGTGACCAACCCGACCTCGGTCGGTCCGATGATCTTGATGGAGGGGACGACAATAGCAGCGGCTACGACAAGGACCACGACGATCGTGATGAGTGCAACCATAAGGGCTCCTTTCACAGGACGGATAGAGGGGCAGGGGAGACGTCCGTGTCGGCTCAGACGGGCCGAATCCGGATCGAACGGTACGACTATATGCCTCATGCAACAGAATGTCAATCACCTGCATAGGGTATTTTCGCGTACCCCGGGGGAATTGCCGCAGAGAGCGTTTGTCTTCGTTGATGAGGAGGCGTCCCGAGCGATTCTCTGTCCTGTCGTCAAGGTCCGTGCACAGATCGTTAGCGCGTGCCTCCTGGTTGTTCATGGTCCTCTTGCCCGTATTGATAGAAGTCCCTTGAAAAGCGCGTTTTCTTGTCTGGCACGGCGGTTGCTATTAGGAATTATTAAGAACGCATTCTGCAAGCCGCATACAGGAGGAGCATGATGAGACAGATAGCCAGTTACGGCAAGGGCGGTATCGGCAAGTCCACGACGACCCAGAACACGGTGGCGGGCCTGGCCGAGGCGGGCTACAAGGCGATGATCGTGGGCTGCGACCCCAAGGCGGACGCGACGCGCCTGATCCTGCACAAGAAGGCCCAGAACACGGTGATGGACATGGCGCGCGAGCGCGGCACCGTGGAGGACCTGGAGATCGACGAGGTGCTCCTGACGGGATTCAAGGAGATCAAGTGCGCCGAATCGGGCGGGCCCGAGCCGGGCGTGGGCTGCGCGGGCAGGGGCGTGATCACGGCGATCAATTTTCTGGAAGAGAACGGCGCCTACACCGACGACCTGGACTTCGTGTTCTACGACGTGCTGGGCGACGTGGTCTGCGGCGGATTCGCCATGCCGATCCGCGAAGGCAAGGCCAAGGAGATCTACATCGTCACTTCGGGTGAGATGATGGCCATGTACGCGGCCAACAACATCTCCCGCGGGATCCTGAAGTACGCCCAGAGCGGCGGCGTGCGGCTGGGCGGCCTTATCTGCAACTCGCGCAAGACCGACAAGGAGCATGAACTGATCTCGGAACTGGCCCGCCGGCTGAACACCCAGATGATCCACTTCGTGCCGCGGGACAACCAGGTCCAGCGCGCGGAACTCCGGCGCCAGACCGTGATCGAATACTCGCCCGAGCATGCGCAGGCCGACGAATACCGGGCGCTCGCGAAGAAGATCGCGGAGAACAAGAACCTCGTGATCCCGACGCCGCTCACCATGGACGAGCTGGAACAGCTTTTGATGGACTTCGGGATCCTGGAGAACGAAGAGGCAGTAGCGTAGAAACAGGAGACGACCATGACCAACGCCATCAAAGACACCCAAAAGATGATCGAAGAGGTGCTCGCGGCCTATCCCGAGAAATCCAAAAAGGACCGGGCCAAGCATCTCGCCGCGAACGATCCCACGGGAAGTTGCAGCACCTGCCAGGTGAAGTCGAACATCAAGTCCCGGCCCGGGGTCATGACCGTGCGGGGCTGCGCCTACGCGGGCGCCAAGGGCGTGGTCTGGGGGCCGGTGAAGGACCAGATCACGATCTCCCACGGCCCCATCGGGTGCGGCCAGTACTCGTGGTGGTCGCGCCGGAACTACTACAACGGCCAGACCGGCATCGACGCCTTCGGAACCATGCACATCACGACCGATTTCCAGGAGAAGGACATCGTCTACGGCGGGGACAAGGGGCTCGACGCGGCGCTCAAGGAGCTGAAGGAGCTCTTTCCGCTCGGCCGCGGCATCGGCATCCTGTCCGAATGCCCGGTGGGCCTGATCGGCGACGACATCGAGGCAGTGGCAAAGCGCGTGTCCAAGGAGATCGGCGTGCCCGTCGTGCCGGTGCGGTGCGAGGGGTTCCGCGGCGTGTCCCAGTCCCTCGGGCACCACATCGCGAACGACACGATCCGGGACTACGTGCTCGGCAAGGGCACGCTCAAGGAGTCCACGCCCTACGACGTGAACCTGATCGGCGACTACAACATCGGCGGCGACGCCTGGGCCTCGCGCAAGATCCTGGAGGAGATGGGGCTCCGCGTGATCGCCCAGTACACCGGCGACTCCACGATCAACGAGATCGGGATCGCGACCAAGGCCAAGTTGAACCTGATCCACTGCTACCGGTCCATGAACTACATCTGCCGCCACATGGAGGAGACCTACGGCATCCCGTGGCTGGAGTTCAACTTCTTCGGCCCCACCAAGATCACCGAGAGCATCCGCAAGATCGCGTCCAAGTTCGACGAGAAGATCCAGAAGAACGCCGAGGCAGTGATCGAGAAATATAAGCCGCTCATGGACACGGTGGTGGAGCAATTCCGGCCCAAGCTCGAAGGCAAGAAGGTGATGCTCTACGTGGGAGGCCTGCGGCCGCGCCACACCATCGGCGCCTACGAGGACCTGGGCATGGAGGTGGTGGCCTCGGGCTACGAGTTCGGCCACAGCGACGACTACAAGCGCACCTACCCGGAGATGCCGGAGGGCGCGGTGATCATGGACGACGCCACGCTCTACGAGCTGGAGGAGTTCACGCGCAGGCTCCGGCCGGACATGGTGGGCTCGGGCATCAAGGAGAAGTATTCGTACCACAAGCTCGGCGTGCCCTTCCGCCAGATGCACTCCTGGGACTACTCGGGACCCTACCACGGCTTCGACGGGTTCCCGGTCTTCGCCCGGGACATGGACATGACCGTGAACAGCCCGACGTGGGGGCTGATCCGAAGGAAGAAGTAAAAAAAGATCGAAGAGGCGGCCTCCCGCGGAGACGCGGGGAGGGCGAAAGCATTACTTAAGAAACAGATCTGTAAAGATTTCCCTGCGCCTCTGCGTCTCCGCGGGAGAAAAGGTTTGGAGGTTTTATCATGAAGATCAGGGACCACAGCGAGCTGTTCAAGCAAAAGGACTACCAGGAGCAGTTCGCGCGCAAGCAGGAGTTCGAGAACTGCTGGCCCGCGGAGAAGGTGCGGGAGATCGCGGACTGGACCAAGACCGAAGAATATAAGGAACTCAACTTCAAGCGCAGGAACATCAAGATCAACCCGGCCAAGGCCTGCCAGCCGCTGGGCGCCGTGTTCTGCGCCTCGGGGTTCGCGGGGGCCATGCCCTTCGTGCAGGGCGCCCAGGGGTGCGTGGCCTACTTCCGGAGTCATTTATCGCGCCACTTCAAGGAGCCCTTTGCCGCGATCTCGACCTCCATGACCGAGGATGCGGCCGTGTTCGGGGGACTGAACAACATGCTCGAAGGCATGGAGAACGCCTATGCCCTGTACAAGCCCGCCATGCTCGCGGTCTCGACCACCTGCATGGCCGAGGTGATCGGCGACGACCTGAACGCCTATATCAAGACCGCGCGGGAGAAGGGCGTGATCCCCCAGGACCTGCCCGTGCCCTTCGCGCACACCCCGTCCTTCGTGGGCTCCCATATCACGGGCTACGACAACATGCTGAAGGGCATCCTGACGGCGCTCTCCGCAGGGGCCAAGGCCGAGCCCAAGGAAGCGATCAACGTCATCCCGGGGTTCGACACCTACACCGCGGACTACCGCGAGATCAAGCGCATGCTCTCCCAGATGGGGATCGCGCACACACTCCTCGCCGACGTGAGCGAGACCTTCGATTCGCCGAATAGGGGCGAGTACACGCTCTATCCCGGCGGCACGCCGCTCGCCGAGGCACGGGACGCGGTAAACGCCGCGGCGACCGTGGCGCTCCAGAAGTATTCGACCGCGAAGACCATGGAGTACGTGCGCAAGGAGTGGGGCCAGAAGACGCTCGTGCTCTCGCCCCTGGGCGTCAGGAACACGGACCGATTCTTCGAGGAACTCTCGGCGCTCACGGGCAAGCCCGTGCCGCCGGAGGCGGAGGCCGAGCGCGGCAGGGTCGTGGACGCCATGGTGGACTCGCACCCCTACATCCACGGCAAGCGGTTCGCGCTCGTAGGCGACCCGGACCTGCTGCTCGGTCTGATGAGCCTCATCATGGAGATGGGCGGCGAGCCCGTGCATATCGTCTGCACGAACGGAGACAAGAACTTCGAGGCCGAGGCGAAGGAGCTGCTCGCGTCCTCGCCCTTCGGGGCGAACGGCACGGTCTACGCGGGCAAGGATATGTGGCATCTGCGCTCGCTCCTGTTCACGGACCCGGTGGACCTTTTGATCGGGAACTCCTACGCGAAATTTCTTACCCGCGACACGGGCACGCCGCTCGTCCGGATCGGGTTTCCGCTCTTCGACCGGCACCACCTGCACCGGCAGCCGATCATCGGGTACCAGGGCGCGCTGAATATCGTGACGATGCTGGTGAACACGGTCCTGGACGAGCTGGACAAGAAGACCGAGGATTCGGCGAGCTTTGACGTCATCAGATAAAGCAGGCATCCAATGGCAAATCACCGATAGTTCACTATGGTTACCGCGCTCGACAAATATACCGATGCAGGCTGCTCCACGGACAACGGCAGGAAGGTCTGCCGTTCCCGGGGCGGGGAGTCCTGCGCCTTCGACGGCGCCATGATCGTGCTCCAGCCCATCGCGGACACGGCCCATCTGGTGCACGGCCCCATTGCCTGCTGCGGCAATTCCTGGGAAGGCCGGGGGACGCTCTCCACCAAGGGCGTTCTGCACACCATGGGATTCACCACGGACATGAGCGAGATCGATATCGTGTACGGGGCCGAGGAGAAGCTGTACCAGGCGATCTCCCGGGTCCGGGACGCGGTCAAGCCCAGGGCCATCTTCGTCTATGCCACCTGCGTGAGCGGGCTGATCGGCGAGGACCTGGACGCGGTCTGCAGGCGGGCCGAACAGGAGCTCGACGTGCGGGTCATCCCGGTCCCTGCGCCGGGGTTCGTGGGACCCAAGAACCTGGGCAACCGCATCGCCGGTGACGTGCTCCTGGAGCACGTGATCGGGACGGACGAGCCGCCGGTCATCACGCCCACGGACATCAACCTGATCGGCGAATACAACATCGCCGGCGACCTCTGGCAGATCGAGCCCTTGCTCGCGCAGGCAGGCATCCGGATCATGTCGCGGATCACGGGCAACGCCGCGTTCCGCGAGATCGCCTGGGCCCACCGGGCAAAGCTGAACGTGGTGGTCTGCAGCCGCGCGCTGATCAACCTTGCCCGGGAGATGGAGCACCGCTACGGCATCCCCTTCGTGGAGGTCTCGTTCTTCGGCAGCACCGAGATCGCCAAGGCCCTGCGGGCCATCGCCGGGAAGCTGCACCCGGCAGGGGTGAGGAGCCAGGAGGCGGGAGATCCGGGAATCGGCAAGTCCGTCGAAGGTCTGATCCGGAACGAGGAAAGAAAACTGAAAAGCTCCCTCAAGCCCTACCGGCACCTGCGCGGCAAGAAGGCCGTGCTGTACACCGGCGGGGTCAAGAGCTGGTCCTTCCTCTCGGCGCTCGGGGATCTGGGGATCGAGATCGTGGCCGTGGGGACCAAGAAAAGCTCGGTCGAAGACGAAGAGAAGATGAAGCAGATCCTGGGCCCTGCTGCGCCGCTCGAGGAGAACGTGACCCCCGGAAACCTGCTCAGGCTGCTCCGGGAGCGGGGCGCGGACATGCTGATCGCCGGCGGCCGCAACCAATATCTCGCGGCCAAAGAGGGCTACCCCTTCGTGGACGTGAACCAGGAACGGCATCGTGCCTATGCGGGATACGAGGGCCTCGTGCGTTTCGCGGAGGATATCAGTGCCGGTCTCCGGTTCTATGACCGGGAAGCGGGAGCCGCGGTCGAGCAACGGCCGGAGTCGTCGAAGACCGCCTATCCGAAACCCGCGGTCCTGATCAACCCGCTCAAACACTCGCCGTCCATGGGCGCGGCCATGGCGCTCCAGGGGATCGAGCGGGCCCTGCCGGTCATCCATGGCGCCCAGGGATGTACGTTCCTCGGCAAGGTGCTCCTGACCAAGCACTTCCGGGAACCCATCGCCCTCGTGGGGAGCAAGCTCTTCCTGGAGGACGTGGTGATGGGCGGCGGGGCAAAGCTGCTTGCCGTGATCCGCGATGCCGTGCAAAAGAACAGACCGTCCCTGGTCGGGGTCCTGACCTCCGGCCTTTCCGAGGTCAAGGGAGACGACGTGGGAGCGATCGTGCGGGAGGCGCGTACGGAGCACCCGGGAGTCCGCATCGTGCATATCCCCACGCCGGATTACGAAGGCGGGCTCGAGACCGGATACGCGCGGGCCGTCGAGGCGATGATCGATGCCTTTGCCGGAGACCGTCCTGCAGGCCGGAGCGGGGACGGAAGACCGTTCGTCACGATCCTTGCCGACGCCCACCATACGCCCGCGGACGCAACGGAGCTGCGCGACATGACGGAGGCATTCGGTCTGGACGTCGTCATCCTGCCGGACCTTTCCGCGCTCGACGGCAGCAGACAGGGGTTCTCTCCGCTCGCGATCGGTGGGACCACGATCGCGGAACTGGAGTCCCTGCCCCGCGCGGCCATGGTCATTGCGCTCGGCAGGAACATGCTGTCTGCGGGGAAGCTCCTGGAACAGCGCTTCGGCACGCCGGTACAGGTCATCGACAACCCCGCGGGTCTGGAGGGAGGCGACGCGCTCGTCCGGATGCTCGAACAGGCGAGCGGCAGATCCGCACCGGCTCGCTTCGCGCGGCAGCGCAGGGTCCTGATGGACGCGATGCGCGACGCCCAGGCCGCGTTCGTCGCCAAGCGGATCTGCATCGCCCTGGAGCCCGACCATGCGGTCCAGGTGTCCCGATGTCTCGCGGAAGCAGGGGCGACCGTCGCCTCGGCAATCATTCCCGAGCTTTCAGGGTCCGCGGACCGGATCCGGGCAACGGACGTCCGGATCGGCGATCTCTTCTCGATCCACGAAGCGTGCGATCTCCTGCTGGCGAACTCGCACGGAGAGCAGACGGCGAAGCGGCTGGGCGTGCCGTTCATCGAGGCGGGGTTCCCGGTGTACAAGTCCTTCGGCTATACGGCAAAGGTGACGATCGGGTATCGCGGGGCGCTTTCCCTGGTCCAGGAAGTCGCTACGGCGCTCATGCGGGGACGAGGTGAATCATGAAAGTCGCATTCGCCACAACGGACGGAAAGAACGTGGACGAGCATTTCGGCAGGTCCGGCCTTTTCGCGATCTATGAGATCACGGAGCAGGCGAGTTCCTTCGTCGAGCTCAGGAAGTTCGCGGACGGTCAAGACCACGCGGTCATGGACACGAAGGACGCGGGACCCCTGCACGACCGCACGGTCGAGTCCAAGGTGGACCGCCTGGCGGACTGCAAGCTCATCTACATCACGGAGATCGGCGGCCCCTCGGCTGCGCGGCTGGTGAAGCGGGGCATCATGCCCATGAAGGTGAAGGAACCGCTTGCGATCGAGAGCGCGCTCGGTCAGCTTGCGGAGATGATCCAAAAGTCTCCGCCGCCGTGGATCAAGAAAGCGATGCAAGGCAGCTAGCGGGGCAAGTCGCAGGTCAAAATAAAAGCTGTCTCGCGCAAAGGCGCAAAGTCGCAAAGAAAGACGTAAACGGAGATGCAAGACTTGCTTTCCTTTGCGGCTTGGCGGCTTTGCGCGATGATTACAACGTTCGGAGAACGAGGAGGAAAGAGCAATGAAGATGATCAGGGCGTTCATCAGGCCGGAAAAGGAGCAGGAGGTGGTGCTGGCGCTCGAGGGCGCGGGGTTCGCGTCGCTCACCAAGGTGCCGGTCTTCGGCCGGGGGAAACAGAAGGGACTCACGGTGGGGCCGGTCCATTACGACGAGTTGCCGAAGACCATGCTCATGACGGTCGTGGAAGACGGCGACCTGGACAAGGCGGTAACCCTCATCCAGAACAAGGCGCGGACCGGGTTCATCGGCGACGGCAAGATCTTCATCAGTCCGGTCGACCAGGCCTACACGGTCCGGACCGGCGAAGCGGGATTGTAACTATAAAACAAATCAGCGGCAAGGCAATTGTCACGCAAAGACGCCAAGACGCAAAGAAAGACAGGAGCGATAACTATTTCCGACGTGAAGGTTTTCTTCGCGTACTTTGCGGCTTTGCGCGAGATATTTATTGTCGTTCTTCATCCCGGTTTGCCGGGGTAGGAGGTTGGGAATGAAAGAGATCACCGCCATCATCCGCCGGGACAAGCTCCCGGAGACCAAGAAGGTGCTCGATGAGCTGGGCTATCCGTCGCTCACGATCCAGAGCGTCGAGGGGCGGGGCAAGCAGCGGGGCGCCATGTGCGCCGAGATGGACTCCGAGATGCCGGACAGCTTCTGCACGGCCGTGAAGCTCAAGGCCACGCCCTCGGTCTACGCCCTGGACCACACGCTCCCTAAGGTCGCGCTCTTCGTGCCCAAGCGGCTGCTCACGCTCGTGGCGCCCGACGACGTGGTGCCGAAGATCGTGAAGTCCCTCATCAGGGTCAACCAGAGCGGCAAGCACGGGGACGGGAAGATCTTCGTATCGCCTGTCGAGGGGGCGTTCCGCGTCCGGACCGGCGAGACGAACGGCGAGGCGATAGCCTAGACGGAGTCATTATGGCGACGATCACTTGTACGACGCGCGGCGGCAAGCCCTGGACGCCGCAGTTCATCGAATCCATCGACGTGGAGAAGTGCATCGGCTGCGGCAGGTGCTACAAGGTCTGCGGCCAGGGCGTCCTCGAACTCGTCGAGAAGCCCTTCGCAGGCGAGGACGAGTACGGCGACGACATGGGAAACAAGGTCATGTCCGTGGCCGCTGCCGAAGACTGCATCGGCTGCGGGGCCTGCGCCCGGGTCTGCACCAAGAAATGCCACGTCCATGCAGCGCCGTGACGATATGCCTAAATACCGGGCAAATGCCTCATTCAAGGGCTGTCCTGCAGGCGGCTTCGCTCCCTAACCTCTTCTCCTGCAAGGGATTCCGTCTGGCAGGATAATTGCTCACTAATGGGCAGGCCGTAAGGGGGAGTCCCATGCAGAGTCCCGTCCACAGTCATAAGATCATCATCGACAAACATCCCTGTTTTTCCGAGAAGGCCCATGCGACCTTCGGCCGTGTGCACCTGCCCGTGGCGCCTGCCTGCAATATCCAGTGCCGCTACTGCGTCCGGAAGTTCGACTGCGCCAACGAGTCCCGGCCCGGCATTACGAGCAAGGTCCTGACCCCGGACGAGGCCCTGGACCGCGTACGGGCGCTGGTGGAGCGCAACGACCGGCTGAGCGTGGTGGGCATCGCCGGTCCGGGAGACCCGCTCGCGAACGCGGCGACCTATCACGTCCTCCGCCGCGTCCATCAGGAATTCCCCGATATCACCCTCTGCCTGTCCACCAACGGCCTGCTCCTGCCGGACCGCCTGGAGCAGCTCCTTGCCGCGGGCGTGCAGAGCCTGACCGTCACGATCAACGCCGTTACGGTGCATACGGCCGAAGCTCTGTATGCCTGGGCCGTCTCCGACGGGAAGAGATACGAGGGCAGGGATGCGGCGGAACTGCTGCTTGCAAACCAGTGGCAGGGGCTCGAACAGGCCGTTGCGGCCGGTCTCGTGGTAAAGGTGAACAGCGTCCTCGTTCCGGGGGTAAACGACGGGGAGATCCCGCTCATTGCCGCACGGGCAGGACGCCTCGGCGTCCATTTACAGAACATCATCCCGCTCATCCCGCAGGCCGAATTCAGCCGCCTGCGCAGGCCGGACCACAAGGCCATCGCCGCGATGCGGGAGCAATGCCGGCCCTTCCTGCCGCAGATGACCCATTGCCGGCAGTGCAGGGCCGACGCCTGCGGCATCCTGGGGGAGGACAAGGACATGGAGATGGAAGTCTTGCTGGCGCGCATCGGCGAGGAGTACAGCGAGGCGGTGCTGTAGATGGTCGAGTATCTCACCCAGGCGGACAAGGAGCGCTATCGCCGCCAGATGATGCTCCCCGGGTTCACCGAACGCCACCAGGAACGGCTCCGGAACGCCTGCGCCCTTGTCGCGGGCGTGGGCGGCCTGGGCGGCACCGCGGCGCTCTACCTGGCAGCGGCAGGGATCGGCAGGATGATCCTGGTGCATTCGGGCGCGCTCACGCTTTCGAACATGAACCGCCAGATCCTGATGCGGAACCGCATCGGGAAGAGCAGGGTGGTCCTGGCAAAGAAGACGCTCCGCGAGATGAACCCGGACACGGCCATCGAGATCCACGACGAGCGGGTCACGGAAGAGAACGTGAAGCCCCTGCTCCGCACCGCCCAGATCGCCCTGTCCGCCCGGCCCAACTTCGCGGAACGCAGGCTCCTGAACCGGGCCTGCGTCGAGAAGGGCATCCCCCTGGTCGAGGCGGCGATGAACGGGATGGAAGGCTATCTCTTCAACGTCATCCCGCCCGTCACGGCCTGCGCCAACTGCGTCTATCCCGAGGACGACCCCGCCTGGGAGGAACTGGGCTTTCCCGTGCTCGGCGCGGTCTCGGGCATGCTCGGGTGCCTCATGGCCATCGAGGCGATCAAGCTGATTGCGGGATACGGCAAGCCGCTTCTGTCGGAGATGTTGGTCTACGATACGATGACCATGGAGTTCAAGAAGGTGAAAGCGCCGCGCGACGCGAACTGCTCGGTCTGCGCGGGCGCGTGAGGGGCGCTACTTGCTGCGAAAAAAAGAGCGGCTCGCCGTTGCCTGCGGGCCGCTCTCGTTTTTGCATCGTGTCGCTGGCGGATCAATAGAACTGGCTGATCACGGTTATCCGCTCTCCGTTGACCCCCTTCACCGCGAGGTTCAGGTTCACGTCAACCACCGGCTGCCCGCCGCAGGTGGACGGGATGGTGATCGAGCCGGTTGTGGCCGTCGTCCCGAGTATCGGCCCGTCGATTTCGCATTGGGTCCCCGTATTATTCGCACCCGTAAAGGACTCCGCGGACAGTTGGACCTCGGCGATCGGGAACGTCTGCGGGAGCGTCCAGTCTACGCTGAGCGGGGTGCCGAAGGGGATGCTGGTCATCGAACCGCCGCTCGGACTGGTGATCGAGATCGCCTCCGTCGTCCAGGCGTTGCTGGCGAGCGTGTAGCTTACCGGGCCGCTTGCCGTTGCCAAGTTTATGGTGAAGGCCGTACCGACCGCGGGAAGCTGGTTCGATTGCAGCGTGCCGGTATTGTAGTAGTAATGATCGAGATAGAGGTTGTTGGCAGAGTCGTACGCGACGGACGACGATGTCAGCGTGGCGCCGCTCAGGATCCCGCCGGAGAGCGTCGCACCGGTGACGGTGCTCACCGAACCGTTCTTCGGCGCTTCCACATCCACATTGATGTCCGGACCCGTACAGTTCGTGCACGCCCCCCCTTCGGTGACCCGCATCTCCGCTACCAGGTCGAGCGAGGCGATTCGATGGTTCCCGGACAGCAGCCAGGAGCCGTTCACGTCTTTGAAGAAGAAGTCAACGGGCATGGTCTGCGTCTGGCCGCCCTGGCTGCCGCTCGCCAGAAACAGGACCTCGGCCACGTTGTTCACGGTGTCGAGCGCCTTGATCGACTGGACCGTGAAGGACAGGGTCACCCCCTGGAACTGGGAGACCGTGTCCGCGGCAAATTGCGTCGCATCGAGCCCGTCGTTCACCAGGCCCGGGTCGAGATAGGGCATGATATCGCTCGCCTGCAGGGACGTTCCCTTTGTGTTGACCGTGGCGGCGAAATTATTGAGGACCGTGGTGACGGCGTCGAGCGCGGTCTGCTGCGGCGAAGAGACCGGGATCACCGCGGTATCGGTGCTGCTGCTGGTCCCGTTGGCATTGCTCGTCGTCGAGGTCACCGTGAGGGTGTTGTCCGCCGTCGTCGCGGACAGGGTCGTATTCTGGGTGGTCGTCCCGTCGGAGATGACGATGCTCCCCGATGTCGCATTGACGGACGTCCAGTCCAGCACCTGATCGACGCCGGTCGCGTTGGCCGTGAAGGGCGTCGAGATGAGGTTGAAATTCGACGACGTCACGCCCGCCTGGTTCAGCCAGAGCTGGACGATGTTCTGCACGACCTTGCCGACAACCGCGACGGACGTCGGCGTCGGCGCCGGATAGGCGGCCGGGTCCGTAAAGGCCGTGTCGATCGACACGCCCTGCACGGAGTACCAGGACCGGATGATCAGGTCGGTAAGGGGGGTAACGTTGACGGTCGTCGTCGCGTTGGCGTCCGCGCTGACGCTGTAGAGCTTTGCGCCCGTGCCGTCGGCAACGAGCACCAGGAACGGCGGCGTCAGCCCGGTTGTGTCAAGGCTGTAGGTCCCGTCTGCCGCGGTGTTCGTCGATTTCGTATGTCCCGCTGCGTCCACGACGGTAAGCGCGGCATTGGCAATGGCGCGGCCGCTCGCCGCTGTCCCGCTTAAAAGGGCCTGGCCGTTTTGTGTGCCGCCCGGACTTCCGCTTCCGCTGCTACTGCTCTTGCTGCAGGCTGCCAGAAACAAGAGAGACAATACAGCGAAAAACCAGAATACTGATGCATAATATTTCTTATTTATCAAGTACATGTCTCTTTCTCCTTTTCTCCAATCCCATTGGTCCATAAAGGACAAAATATATAATCTTTTGCACTAATTATAGCAACAAAATAATATGCTGATGCGTTCTTGCGGTCGTGGAGTAGGAGTGTAACAACCTTCGCGGCTCGGCAGGCCGCTCGTGGCGGAGATGCTGGTCCATGCTGCGATGGCCGTGGAGTTCAGGAAGGTGAAGGCCTTGCGCGACGGGAACTACACGGTCTGCGCGGGCGGGTGAAGGGTGCAAAGGGCTTAATGAATGTGCCGGCGAATCTATTCCGGTAAGCGCAGACTCAGCGCACTCATTCTACTGCCTCCAGCTAAGAAACATAGATCGTAACCTCAGAGACCAAATGCAACGGGTGCAACTACGTCATCCTGGCTCTCTGCGAAGCACCGGAAGAACGTCTGAATTCACCGGCCAGAGGTACTTCTCATGCAGGTCCGGCGCAATAGGAGGTTAGGCAGATCGCCATAGTACCGCCATCTTTATGAAAATCGCAACTGTCGCCAAAACAGGAATCCACCATAATTCAATGTCCTTTACGTCCGGGGTTTCTTTAGAGGGGTCTCCAAAAGGATTAAGGTCGCTTTCGTCACTTTCGTCCAGAGCAGAGATTAGCTTTTGGCGCAGTACCAAAGCCTTGCGACAGCCATGAAGATTTTGCATATATCTTGTGAAAAAGGCCCAAATAAAGATCAGAATGAAGATATCGGCCAATAGGCTGCTATTGATTGGGGATATCAACGGGTTTTTGCTCTTATCAAATAGAAATGCCGTCAATGCAAACGACGAGAGAGTAAGAAGCGAAACAGTGTTGTAGATTGATGATCGCAGACTTCGTATTTCTCTGCGATCCTCAGTCATGATAGCGGTCAGAATTGATGCTTTGATCTGTATATTCGCTTTCATAGATTCTCCTTTGGGAGCACCTAACCCCCGGGGTGAGCGGCTGCCCCTGGAAGGGGCAAGTCCGTCTCGACCTGGTTGATGGCTCGCGCTGGTTTCGCGCGAGACATCAGGTCGGCCGCTCACCCCGGGGGATGGGCCGCGCGAAGCGCGGGCCATCCCCCGGCTCACGCGCCGCTCTTTGCGCGTCGCTGTGGAGCCGCAGGTTGGGATCAGAGCAAAATAATTATGACAAAATGGCCATAGCTTATCCAATATCAGAAAGCTTCTTTAGCTGTACTCCTGTTACCTCGTCATAGAGCAACGAGAGGCGCTGCTCGATTGTAAGGCCGCCATTACTATCTGGGCTATATGGTGCCACAATTAACTGATGCCAATCGTCCGATTCTGGAAATGACTTCTTCAGTAATGTTTGAAATCTTTTCTTTGCACCAGACCACAATACAACATCAGCCTCATAGTTGAAGGGGTCCGTAATTCCGAAGGCGGGACGCGTGATATTGCTGCTCCCAATAATTCCTATTTTCGGAATTTTGCCCTTCCGCAAAAGAAAGATTTTCGCATGCCACTTGAGCCGGGAAGAAATAAAGGCATCCACGTTTACGCCGGCGCTGTTAAGGCTGGCAATAAAATCTCGATAAGACGGTGTCCACGAGTTATTGTGAATGCCTATTGTTGTCAATTTTGTTTTAGTATTCGACAGAATAGACGCCAGGCCACCTTCTGAGGAAGCTCGATAATTATTGCCTCGGGCCTCCTGAAAGAAACCAGAACACATCAATGCATTATCGCCAACCTGTAGGGCGATAGAATTGAGAATGAATTCTCGGAATAGATTTGGTGCTTCTCGTTTGCGGAATAATATCGCAATAGTCATCATCTGAGTCAACGATATACAACACGCGCTGGTTAGGATCAGTACCGTCTAATTATGATCTTGATAATCGGCCAGTCGGTGTCCAAATACTAAGTATTGCATCGGCTTGGTCGTTGTCCATGATTGGCTGTGTACGAGGTTTATCCCGGTCAAGGAGTGGCGCCACAGCTCGTATCTTTCTACGAAAAGCAGATAACGATAATGTCTCGCCAGCATCAGGTGATTCGGCTATGAACATACAATATTTTTTCCCACTGCTTGCTATTCGTATATCCTCACAGAGTGCTTGTTCTGGTGCAGAGATATATTTTGACGATCCATCGGAGGAGCATTTTACTATCCAGTCTCCAGGTTGTATTTCGTTAAGATATTTCGGCCTTCTGGCATATTGAATCCAAGCGACGCTCGTTTTCTCTGGATTTTTGAGTTTCTTTTCAGCTTTTTTCTCGACCTTTTCGATAGATCTTCTTTCCTTCTCGGAAGGAGAAATATCTCTAATGCCGGAGATGAACCACAATTTCGCTTGCCGGATACGTCCGTTTTTTTGTGGCGGCTTCCCCCCATCAAACGGTTTTGGATTATAGGCTTTTAGGGGATACTTGGGGACGTTGTGAAAGCGCCGGGATAAACCGGCATAGAGTAGGAGGTGAAAGTCCTCTACGTGAAAGGATGAGCTGATCCATCATGGCCCCGAGTCATGCGCGGGCGACCGCGAGGCCGCACGTGAA
>JBJKRX010000032.1:0-21972 GCA_046704425.1 Nitrospirota bacterium | reverse complement strand
AAATCGCCTAAAGATAGCTGGCCTCCACGCTTTTTTTATGGTATCGTATCGATTATGCGCAACTTCGGCATGGACATGAAGACGAAGATCACGCTCACCCTGACGGCGCTCTTTTTGCTCGTCTTTTCCCTCTTTACGCTCATCGCGCTTGCCACCTTCCAAAGCCGGATCAAGAAGGTGATCGCGGACGAGCAGTTCCAGACCGTGTCCCTGCTCGCAGCGGACCTCGACGAGAACATCGTAGACGCGGAGCGGGCGCTCCAGGTCCTTGCACGCACCGCCGAGGGGGCCGGGACGGCAGGGTTGCGCGCAACCCTGCGCTCCGGGGCGCATCGGCCGGACTCCATCCACCTGTTGTTCAATGCCGGGCTCGTCGTCTGCTCGGGATCAGGCGCGCTCCTGGCGCAGTCTCCCTTGGTCCGGCAACGGATCTGCTCCTCCTTTGCGCAGCGGGCATACATCGGCAAGGTGCTGCAGAGCGGGAAGCCGGCCGTCTCGGCCCCCTTCCGGATCGCCGCCCCGCACCCTGCGCCCGCGGTCGCAATCATCGTCCCGATCCCGCATGCCGCAGGCAGGCCTGCTGCCGTGCTTGGGGGCGTCATCGATCTGACCAGACAGAACTTCCTGGGTCATTTGCGCCGCGTGGGGATCGGCCAGACCGGCTATCTCTTCCTCTTTACCGCCGACAAGACCGTGGTCCTGCATCCCAACAGCGCCAAGATCCTGCACCAGGCCGGCCCCCTCGGCACCGGCGCCTTCATGGACCGGGCGATCGCGGGGTTCGAGGGAAGCATGGAGGTGACGAACTCGAAGAACATCCGCATGCTGGCCTCGGTCAAGCGCCTCGCCAGCACGGGCTGGTACCTCGCGGCCTACTACCCCGTCATGGAGGCCTACGCGCCGGTCGCGGCGGCCCGGCGATCCGCCTTCGTCCTGCTCGCCGCGGGCATCGTGCTGACCACGATCCTCTCGTGGCTCTTCATGAAAAAGCACCTCTCCCCGCTCACGCGCCTGACCGAGGACATCCGGAGCCTCGGTCCGGACCCGGTCGGGAGCGGGCCGGTCCGCGTGGCGCAGACCGGGGACGAGGTGGCGACGCTCGGCAACGCCTTCAACGACCTGCTCGGCAAGCTCAGGGAGTGGGGCCATCTCGTCGAGAAGACGACGGTGGAGCTCACCGCCATGAACACCTTCAACCGGAACCTGATCGACAGCTCGCTCGACATGATCATCGCCGTGGACGGCCACCGCACCATCATCGAGTTCAACAAGGCGGCGGAGCAGGCCTTTGGGTACCGGCGGGACGAGGTGCTGGGCAAGCCGGTAGGCATGCTGTACCATGACACGAACGAGGGCGCTACGGTCGGTCGCGCGACGCGGGAGCGCGGCTGGTTCCTGGGCGAGATCGTGAACCGGAAGAAGAGCGGCGAGACCTTTCCCGCATACCTCTCGGCATCCTGCCTCTACGACGCGGCGGGGAAGGTGGTCGGCGTCATGGGCATCTCGCGCGACATCACGGAGCAGAAACGGGCCGAGGAGGAGCTCCGCACGGCCAACGACCTGCTGCGGCGGCGCGCCACGACCGACGCCCTCACGGGCATCTACAACCGTTTCGCCTTCGATGAGATGTTCGAAGCCGAGCTCGTCCGGGCGCAACGCTACCAGACGGCGCTCTCGCTCATCATGTTCGACATCGACCACTTCAAGCGCATCAACGACACCCACGGCCACCACACCGGCGACCGCGTGCTGAACGAGCTGGCGCAACGGGTCTGTCCCAACCTGCGCATGCACGACATCTTCGCCCGCTGGGGCGGCGAGGAGTTCATGATCCTCGTGCCGAACAACGACCGCGAGCAGGCCCGGCAGCTGGCAGAGAAACTGCGGGCACTGATCAACGAGGGCTTCGGCTCCGACATCACGGTGACCTGCAGCTTCGGCGTGTCCCAGCTCCGGCCGGACGACACCTTCGAGTCCTTCATCCGGCGCGCGGACACGGCCCTCTACCGCGCCAAGGAGCGGGGACGGGACCGCGTGGAGCTGGACGACTGACCTGCACCCGGCCGCTTGCCGGGGAGAAAGGACCGCATCCCCATGCACGAAGCACCAGCACCGCACCGAACCATCCGGCTCGACGAGTACCGGCCCCCGGACTACCGGATCGAGACCGTCAACCTGGAGTTCGATCTCCATCCCGACCATACGCGCGTAAAATCGCTTTTGACCGTGGTCTGCAACTACGACCGCGCAACGGGCATGCGGCCGCTCGTGCTCGACGGGAAGGCGCTCGCGCTCAAGGTCATCCAGCTCGACGGCCGCCCCCTCGGCGAGGGCGACTACACCCTCTCTGAGGGCGGCCTCGTGATCCCGCAGGTCCCGGAGCAGTTCGTGCTCGCGATCGAGACCGAGATCTCCCCCCGGGAGAACACGGAGCTGGCCGGCCTCTACCTCTCAGGCAACGGCTACTACACGCAGTGCGAGGCCGAGGGGTTCCGGAAGATCACCTACTACCCGGACCGGCCCGACGTGATGGCCCGGTTCTTCACCACCATCGCGGCCGACGCCGCAGCCTGCCCGGTCCTGCTCTCGAACGGCAACCTGATCGGCTCGGGCCTGCTGCCCGACGGCCGACGCTTCGCCAAATGGCACGACCCCTTTCCCAAGCCCGCGTACCTCTTCGCCCTGGTGGCGGGGGACCTCGCGCGCATCGAGGACAGCTTCACGACCCGGTCCGGCCGGAGCGTCGCGCTCCACATCTACGTGCAGCACCACAACCGGGAGAAGTGCGGCCACGCCATGGAGTCCCTGAAGCAGGCCATGCGCTGGGACGAGGGGGCCTACGGCAGGGAGTACGACCTGGACACCTTCATGATCGTCGCCGTGGACGACTTCAACATGGGCGCCATGGAGAACAAGGGCCTGAACATCTTCAACAGCAAGTACGTGCTGGCCAGGCCCGAGACCGCGACCGACGCGGACTTCCAGGGCATCACGGCCGTGGTGGGACACGAATACTTCCACAACTGGTCCGGGGACCGCGTCACCTGCCGCGACTGGTTCCAGCTCTCGCTCAAAGAGGGATTCACCGTGTTCCGCGACCAGCATTTCATGGAGGACGTTGCGTCCGCGGGCGTCGAACGCATCAACGACGTGAACGTCCTGCGCACCCACCAGTTCCGGGAGGACGCCGGTCCCCTGGCGCACCCGGTGCGGCCCGCGTCCTACGTGGAGATCAACAACTTCTACACCCTCACGGTCTACAACAAGGGCGCCGAGGTGATCCGCATGCTGCGCACGCTCCTGGGGCCCGAGGGGTTCCGGAAGGGCACGGACCTCTATTTCGCGCGCCACGACGGCCAAGCCGTGACCACCGACGACTTCGTCCGGGCCATGGAGGACGCCACGGGCGCGGACCTGGCCCGGTTCCGGCTCTGGTACTCCCAGGCAGGGACCCCGGAGCTCTCGGTCTCCCGGGCCTTCGATCCCGCGGCAAAGACCTATACGCTCGTCATCCGGCAGTCCTGTCCAGCCACGCCGGGCCAGCCCGACAAGAAGCCGATGCACATCCCCGTTGCCCTGGGCCTCGTCGGAAAGGACGGAACGGACCTGGCGCTGCGGCTTGCGGACGGACGCGAGGCCGCAGGCACCATGGTCCTGGATCTCCGCAAACCGGAGGAGACCTTCGTCTTCACCGGCATTGCGGAGGAGCCGGTGCCGTCGATGCTGCGCGGCTTTTCCGCGCCCGTCAAGGTCAAGCTGGACCTGACGGACCGGGAGCGGCTCTTCCTCATGGCTCACGACAGCGACGCGCTCAATCGCTGGGACGCGGGCCAGCAACTCGCGATCCAGCGCGTGCTCGGGCTCATCCGGGATATCGCGGCAGGCAGCCCGCTTGCGCTCGACCGCGCCTTCATCGACGCCTATCGCGCAACGCTCTTTGCCGACCTGCCGGACAAGGCGCTCCAGGCCGCGCTCCTCACGCTTCCGGCGGAGAACTACATCGCCGACTTCCTGGACGTGGTCGATCCCGCCGCGATCTTCGAGGCGCGCAGGTTCATCCTGCAGACCCTGGCGAAAGAGCTGGAAGGGCCGCTCTTCGCCGTCTACCAGACGAACAAGGACGACGGGCCTTATCGCCGCGACCAGGAGGCCATGGGCAGACGGAGCATCAAGAACGCCGCCCTGGCCCTCCTGATGGAAGGCGGAAGCCGGGACGCGATCGGCCTCTGTAATGAGCAGTTCCGGAATGCCGGGAACATGACCGACCAGGCCGCGGCCCTCGCCTGCCTCGCGAACACCGACTGCGCGGAGCGGCACGAGGCGCTCGCCGCGTTTTTCGAACACTGGCAGGGCGATCCCCTCGTGATGGACAAGTGGCTTTCGATCCAGGCCCTGTCGCGCCTGCCCGGCACGCTGGCACGGGTGAAGGAACTGACCGCGAATCCCGTCTTCACGATCCGGAACCCCAACAAGGTGCGGGCCCTGATCGGGGCCTTTGCCGCGAACCCCGTGCGGTTCCACGACGCGAGCGGCGCAGGGTACGCCTTTGTCACTGATCATATCCTGCAGATCGACCCTCTGAACCCGCAGATCGCGGCCCGACTCGCCACGCCGCTTACGCTCTGGAAACGGTATGAGGAGGGGAGGCGGACCCTGATGCGAATCCAGCTCGAACGGATCGCGGCTGCGTCGCCGCTGTCGCGGGATCTGTACGAGGTTGCGTCGAAAAGCCTGACCTGAGCAAGTGGGGCCGCACCTCGATGGGGGGCACCATGACTCTCTTCCGAACTACCTATCGCCAAGGCACTCCGCTGCGGATCGCCGTCCTGGCCCTGGTCATCGCGGGGCTCCTTGCAGCATCCTGCAAGGAGCAGGCCCCGCGCACCGCGCCGGACTTTGCGCACAACCCCCGCTACCGACACTATCTCTTTTCCCAAGACGATAAAACGATCGTGATCGGCGTGCCGACCCCCTGGGGCACCATCGGCCAGATCGTGGAGGTCATGAAGCGCGACGAGCTCCTGCGTCGGGCCCTGGCGCGAATAGGCTACCGGGTGCGCTTCCTTCCCTTCCTGAAGGGCGAAGACATCAACTACTTCCTTGCGCAGGGCTCGCTCGAAGGAGCGATCATGGGAGACATGCCGACGCTCACGGCTGCCATGGCCCGCCGCATCCGCGTGCTGTCCTTCGTCCATACGGTGAGCGTTTCGCTCGTGTCGCGGGACGTATACCGGGTGCGCGATCTGCGCCATTGCCGCGTGGCCTATCCCGCCGGGTCCATCGCGCACTATTATCTCCTGCGATTGCTCGCAGAGCTGGGGCTCCCCGACGACTACATCCGCTGGACGCCCATGGACGCCGACGCGATGTTCCCCGCCGTGGAAACAGGACGGATCGACGCCTTCACGACCTTCGAACCGACCGCGACCATCTATCAACGGCTCGATCCCACGCTCCATACCATCAACCGTTCCTTTGCGCGATCCGGCCTGTTCAGCATGCGGGCCGATTACGTCGCCCGCCACCGCGACGCAGCCCTGGCCATCGTTGCGGCCCAGTTCCGGGCCGTTGCCTGGCTTCGGGCCTCGGACCGGCACCTGCACCGCGCGAGCCGATGGCTTGCAGCGGAATCGGCGCAGTTCCTCTCCCTGCCGCTGGCGGACCACCTCGCGGTGCTGGATACGCTCTGCAGGGAAGACCTGCTGGGAAGCACGCCCGCATACCTGGAGACTGCGCAGGGATCCATCCTGGGCCCGCAGGGCGCCCTGCACCGGGAATTTGATTTCCTCGAGGCCCACGGTTTGCTGCCGCGCGACCGGACCTGGCAGGACTTCCTCCGGCAATACGACAGCCGCGCCGTGCCCGACGCCCTGGCAACCGGATCGATCCGGGAGGCGGAGATCGCTCGATGAAGAACATTGACGGAATCCGGTTCAAGTTCACCGCCGGTTTTTTCTGCATCGTCGCCGCGGTGATGACCCTTCTGATCACCGTGAGCTACCGGTACGAGACGCAGGCGATCCGGCAGCGCGTCTATGCGCAGCTGAATGCCATCGCCGATCTGAAAAAGGAGCTCGTCGTCAAGTACCTGGACGAACGCAGGGACGACCTCAAGATCATCGCGGCGGACGCGTCGGTTCGCGCCCGCGTGGCCTTGCTGCGCGATCCCGCGACCCCGGCGTCGGCCCGGCAGGCGGCCCTGCGTGCTCTCACCCGCCGGCTTCAGCTGGTGCAGAACATCTCGCTGGGGTATCAGGGTCTCGAGATCGACAGCGATGACGGGTCCGTGCTCGTGTCGACTGACAAGCGCGAACGGCGCGGCAGTCCGACCGGACACGGCTACCGACCTGCGCTGCACGCCTACCTCCCCGCGCTCGCGAGCGGTGCAACCTTGTTTCTGCACGAAGACGGCCATCTGGACATCGTACGCCGCATTGCGGACGATGCGGGCCGCACGTCCGCGATCGTTGTCGGCAGCATCGACCTCACGGACACGCTCTTCCCCCTGTTTTCGGACTTTTCCGGCCTGGGCCGGACGGGCGAGACCCTGCTCGTTCGGGGAGACGCGGACCGGGTGGCCTTTGCGAGCCCGACCCGCTTCCCGCTGCCGCAGGACTTCGGCCGCATCTCCCTGGAGGGCCGCTCCCTGCTGCTGTCGCGGCTCGCGGTCGCGGGCAATGAAGGCATCGACGCGGGAACGGACTACCGCGGCAAGGAGGTCATCGGGGCCTACCGCTACCTCCCCATGCTCCGGTGGGGCATCGTGGCCAAGATCGATACAAATGAGGCCTTCTCCGGCATCACCGCGCTCCGCAGGCGGGTCGCCTTGCTTGCGATCGTTATCCTGCTCGCCACGCTCGCGCTCGTCTTGATCGTGGTGGGACGCTTCTCCTCCCCGGTCGTGGAGCTCATCGAAAAGACCAAGGCCGTCGCCGCGGGCCGATACGCGACCATCGCGAGATCGGGCCGGCGGGACGAGCTCGGGGTCCTGGAGGAGAACTTCAACCGCATGGTGCTTGCGTTGGACGAGGCGAGACGCCGGGCCGACCTCCGGCAGGAAGATCTGGAGAACCGCGTGCGGGAGCGCACCGAGCATCTTGCCCGGGCGAATGCCGCGCTCTCTACTGCGCTCGCCGATATCGAGCGCGAGTCCGCGGAGAAGAAGGTGCTGCAGGCCCAGCTCCTGCACGCGCAGAAGATGGAGGCTGTCGGGACCCTTGCCGGCGGCATCGCCCACGACTTCAACAACATCCTGACCGCCATCATCGGGTACGGGAACGTGATGCAGATGAAGCTCCCGGCCGGAGACCCCGTTCGCGAGCACCTGGACCATATCCTTGCCGCAGCGGAGCGGGCGGCGAACCTGACCCACAGCCTGCTGGCCTTCAGCAGAAAGCAGATCATCCGTCCCGGGCCGGTCACCGTGAACTCGGTCGTCCAGCGGATCGAGAAGCTCCTCGTGCGCCTTATGGGCGAGGACATCGAGTTCCGGTCCGTCTTGAGCCCCGACGATCCCGTGGTCATGGCGGACGCCGGCCAGCTCGAGCAGGTCCTGATGAACCTGGCCACCAACGCCCGCGACGCCATGCCCAACGGCGGGTCGTTGCTGGTGGAGACAACGATCGTTGACCGCGGGGCGCAGGCAGATGCCGAGGGCAGGTCCGCCGTGATCAGCGTGACCGATACGGGCGAGGGCATGGACGAGGCCACGCGTCGCCGCATCTTCGACCCCTTCTATACGACCAAGGAGACCGGGAAGGGGACGGGACTCGGCCTGGCCATCGTCTACGGGATCGTCGAACAGCACGACGGGTCCATCACCTGCGAGAGCGAGCCCGGCAGGGGGACCACGTTCCGGATCTTCCTGCCGCTGATCCGCGCCGCCGCAGGCGAAGGTCCGGCAACGGGATGTCCGGAGCCGCAGCGGGGCAGTGAGACGATCCTGGTTGCCGAGGACAATCCCGAGGTGCGCCGCCTCGTCACGACGGTGCTGACCGACTACGGCTACACCGTCATCGAGGCCGTGGACGGCGTGGACGCGGTGCAAAAGTTTCGCGCCCGGGCAGAGGACGTGGACCTCCTTCTGCTCGACGTGGTCATGCCCCGAAAGACGGGCAGGGACGCCTACGACGAGATCCGGAAGATCCGGCCGAATGTCAAGACGATCTTCACGAGCGGCTATACGGCCGACCATATCCGTCAGCGCGGAATAGCGGACAAGGACTTCCTCTTGCTCACCAAGCCCCTTGCCCCGGCGGACCTCCTCACCCAGATCCGCGCGGTCCTCGACCGGCCCGCTGCAGCGTCCGACGAGGGGCGCTCCTAGCGCCCGCTGCGCAGCCCTCCCCGGTATTTCCCTTGACACCAAAACTGGGGAGATGTTAATATCAAAGTCGCCGCGCTGCGATACATGATCGGGAGGAAGACCCTTTTTCCTATGAAGCTGGCCATCGGCTGCGACCACGGCGGATTCGCCCTCAAGAGCGAAATCCTTCGTTTTCTTAAGACCCTGCCGGGCATCGAGGTTTCCGATCTCGGCACAAACGGCACGGAGTCCGTTGATTACCCGGACTTCGGCAGGGCCGTGGCCGAGGCCGTTTCCCAAGGCGCAGCGGACCGGGGAATCCTGATCTGCGGGACCGGGATCGGGATGTCCATCGTCGCGAACCGATACCCGCAGGTGCGCGCCGCGCTCTGCCACGACCATTTCACGGCCCGCATGAGCCGCGAGCACAACGACGCCAATGTCCTCGTCATGGGCGAACGAGTGCTCGGCACGGGCGTGGCGCTCGATATCGTCGCAACCTGGCTCGCCACGGACTTTGCCGGCGGCCGACACAGCCTGCGCCTCGACAAGATCGTCGACCTCACCAAGACGATCGCAACGCCCTGACTCGGGCCGTCCGCATGCTTCTCCGGAGCCCTCTCCACCGACAGCGTCCGGCCTGGCATCCGCACGACAACTGAACAGAAGGAAGGCAGCGATGTCAGAACTGAAACAGATTGACCCCGCCGTTTTCGACGCGATCCAGGGCGAAGAACAGCGCGAGCGGGAGAAGATCGTCCTGATCGCCTCGGAGAACTATGTGAGCCCCGCAGTGCTCGAGGCCCAGGGCTCCGTGTTCACGAACAAGTACGCCGAGGGATACCCGGGCCGGCGCTACTACGGCGGGTGCGAGTACGCCGACGCCGTGGAGACGCTCGCCATCGACCGCGCGAGGCAACTCTTCGGCGCGGAGCACGTGAACGTGCAGCCCCACTCCGGCTCCTCGGCCAACATGGCCGTCTACTTCAGCGTGCTGAAGCCGGGAGACGGCATCCTCGGCATGGGCCTGCCGCACGGCGGACACCTGACCCACGGCGCGCCGGTCAGCTTTTCGGGCCAGCTCTATGCGTCGCACTCCTACGGCGTGGACCGAAAGACCGAGCTGCTCGACTACGACGAGATCGAGCGTCTCGCGATGGAGCACAAGCCCAAGATGATCGTGTGCGGATACAGCGCCTACTCGCGGGTGCTCGATTTCCCGCGGTTCCGGAAGATCGCGGACAAGGTGGGGGCCTGGCTCATGGCCGACATCGCGCACATCGCGGGCCTCGTCGCGGTGGGCGAACACCCGAGCCCCGTGCCGTATGCGGACTTCGTGACCACCACCACGCACAAGACCCTGCGCGGCCCGCGCGGCGGCATGATCCTGTGCAGGGAAAAGTTCGCCAAGGCCGTGGACAAGGTCATCTTCCCCGGGATCCAGGGCGGTCCGCTGGTGCACGTGATCGCGGCCAAGGCGGTCTCGTTCCAGGAGGCGCTCCAACCGGAGTTCACGGAGTACCAGCGCCAGGTGAAGCGGAACGCCCTGGCCCTGGCGCAGCGCATGACCGAAGACGGGTTCCGCATCGTCTCCGGCACTACGGAGAACCATCTCATGCTCGTGGACCTGAGCCCCAAGAACATCACGGGCAAGGACGCCGAGACCGCGCTCGACGCGGCCGGCATTACGGTGAACAAGAACAGCATCCCCTACGACACCAAGCCGCCGGTCACCACGAGCGGCATCCGGCTGGGCACGCCCATCGTCACGACGCGCGGCATGCGGGAGCCCGAGATGCAGGCCGTGGGCGACCTGATCTGCGAGGCCCTGGCCAACGGCCACGACGCGGCGCGGCTCGCCGCGGTCCGGGAGAAGACCCGGGCGCTCTGCAGCCGGTTCCCGCTCTTCGCCACGGAGAAGATCGGCGCGTAAACGCGCCCCTGGTACCCTGCTATGACCCGCCCTTCCTGGGACGAATACTTCATGGAGATCGCGCACCTGGTGAAGAAGCGCGCCACGTGCCTCCGGCGCCAGGTGGGCGCCGTGCTCGTGAAGGACAAGAACATCCTCGCCACGGGCTACAACGGCACACCCTCGGGCATCGAGCATTGCCTGGACCGCGGCTGCCTGCGCGAGCAGCTCGGCATCCCCTCGGGCGAGCGGCACGAGATCTGCCGGGGCCTGCACGCCGAGCAGAACGCGATCATCCAGGCCGCCAAACACGGCACGACCATCGAGGGCGCGATCCTCTACTGCACCAACCAGCCCTGCGGCATCTGCGCCAAGATGATCATCAACGCCGGGGTGAAAGAGATCGTCTTCGACGAAGGCTACCCGGACCAGCTCGCCGCCGAGATGCTCAAGGAGTCGGGCATCACGGTCACCCGGTACCGGAAGGACGAAGGAAGCAGGACGAAGGACGAGGGAGGCCGTCACTGATGGCCGCGTCCTTCATTCCCGCGAGCAGTGCGAGCGATCGTCCCTCGTCCCTCAACCACTAGGTGTCCCATGCGCTGCCCCTACTGTTCCAGCCTCGACAACAAGGTGGTCGACTCCCGGATGGGAAAGGAAGGCGAATCCATCCGCAGACGGCGCGAGTGCCTCAAGTGCGAGGGCCGGTTCACGACCTACGAGCGCATCGAGGAGATCCTGCCCTCGGTCATCAAGAAGGACGGCCGCCGCGAGACCTACGACCGTCTCAAGATCCTGAACGGCCTCAAGAAGGCGTGCGAGAAGCGGCCCATCAGCATGGACATGCTCGAAAAGACCGTGGACGACATCGAGAGGGCGCTCCAGGACAAAGGGTACCGCGAGATCCCGAGCACGGCCATCGGCGAAGAGGTGATGGACCGGCTCCATAAGATCGACGAGGTCGCCTACGTGCGGTTCGCGTCGGTCTACCGCTCCTTCAAGGACATCAACGAGTTCATGAGCGAGCTCAAGGACATTCTGCACGAAAAAAAGGAAACGTCCGGGAAGCCGTCCGTTGGTGAGAAGGGCAAAAAGCACGATGACGAGCAGCAATCCGAGAAGCTCGCCCTGCCGCTCGATCCGTGACCGCCTCTTCCCGCCCCATGCAGGACCCCATCGCTGAAATCGCCGTCGGCATCTCCGTCGACAAGACCTTCCACTATCGAATCCCGGAAGAGCTGAGTTCCATGCTGGTCCCGGGCTCGCGCGTGCTCGTCCCCTTCGGCAGCAGAAGGATTGCGGGTACGGTCCTTGGATCCCCGGAAGCGGCCGGCCGCCAGGGGCTCAAGACGATCATCGAGGTCATCGACGATCCCCTCCCCCCTGCGCTCCTTACGCTTGCCCGCTGGATGGCGGATTTCTATCTCCATCCCCTGGGCCAGGTCATCGAGGCGATCATCCCCAAGGCCCTGGGCCGCGCCAAGCCCAAGCGGCAGAGATTCCTGCGCTTGATCGCGCCGCATCACCTATCAAGTCTCCGGGGCAAGAAGCAGATCGAGCTCGTGCAGCTCCTGACGGACAAAGGCGAGACCCCCTTTGATCGTCTTGGTTCTTTTTCGTCCCAGACGATCAAGACGCTCTGCGATCTCGGCATCATCGAATGCGTCGAACGGGACGCTCCGCCTCTGCATGCCGAGCCCTTCACGCCGGAGAGCGCGCCCGTTCTCATGCCCGAGCAGGCGGAAGCGGTCAGACGGATCGCTGAACAGGTCCGTGCCGATACCTTCAACGCCTTCCTCCTGCACGGCGTGACCGGGAGCGGCAAGACCGAGGTCTACCTCCGGACCATCGCAGCGCTGCCGGGAAGCAATAAGGGCGCGATCGTGCTTGTTCCCGAGATCGCACTCACGCCCCAGCTCCTCGGGAGATTTCGGCGTCGCTTCGGCCGTCGCGTGGCCGTTCTGCACAGCGGGCTCACGGACCGCGAACGGGCGGACGAGTATCGCCGCATCCGGTCCGGCGCGGTGGACGTGGCGATCGGCGCCCGGTCTGCCGTGTTCGCGCCCTTTCCGCGGCTCGGCCTCGTGATCGTGGATGAGGAGCACGAAAGTTCGTACAAACAGGAGGAGGGGCTCCGGTACCACGGCAGGGACGTTGCCGTGATGCGCGCGAAACAAGAAAATGCCGTGGCAATACTCGGCTCGGCAACGCCGTCGCTCGAAAGCTTCTGGAACGCAAAGGGCGGGAGATACGGCTATCTCCGGCTCGCGCACCGCGTGGACCATCGTCCCCTTCCCCAGGTCACGATCATCGACAGCCGAACGCTCCCGAAGCATGCGGTCTATTCCCCCCGCTTGCTCGAGGACGTGGGGTTGCGGCTCGAACGGGGCGAGCAGACGCTCCTGCTCCTGAACCGGCGGGGATTCTCATCGGTCCTCATCTGCCGCGATTGCGGAGTAGCGATCCGGTGCCCGAGCTGCAGCGTGTCGCTCACCTTCCACAAGGCGGATCGCACGCTCAAGTGCCACTACTGCGGCCATCTCGTTCCCCCGCCCGACACCTGCCCCTCCTGCGCGGGCGCCGACCTGAAGCTCCTCGGCGCAGGCACCCAGCGGATCGAGGAAGAGCTCCAGCCGCTCTTCCCGCAGGCCCGCATCGAGCGCATGGACAGCGACTCGATCCGGGGGCGGGACGCCTACGAGAGGCTCCTGGACCGTGTTGACCAACGCGCGGTGGACATCCTGCTCGGCACTCAGATGGTCGCCAAGGGACACGACTTCCCCGGGGTGACGCTCGTGGGCGTGGTGGATGCGGACGTAGGCCTGAACCTCCCGGACTTCCGGGCAGCGGAGAAGACCTTTCAGCTCATCACCCAGGCCGCGGGCAGGGCCGGGAGAGGGGAACTCGGGGGCGAGGTGATCATCCAGACCATGAACCCGAACCACTACGCGATCCGCCACAGCAGGACCCACGATTACGAGGGGTTCTACGACGAAGAGATCGGATATCGCACCCAGCTCGGCTACCCGCCTGCGGGGAGGCTCATCAAGATCGAGGTAGCGGCCGCTGATGAAGGCATTGCCGCGGAGGCGGCAAAGGTGGCCCGAAACCGCATCAGGCACCTGCAACGGGGAAAGGACACGACGCTCCTGGGACCCGCCCCGGCCCCGCTCGCGCGGCTGCGCGGCAAGTACCGCTTCCAGCTCCTGCTGCTGTCACAGCGGCGAGAAGAGATCAGGCGATTGGCGATCGAGGGAAGGAACGCGGTGGAGGAACGTTTTGCGCGGAAATGCCGGGTGATCGTGGACGTGGACCCGGTGCATCTTTTGTGAATCAACGCGTGCAATAACGTCGCAGGTTACTTCTCCTTCTTCTTAATGAACGTCCCCTCCCGGTACTCGGTAAAGGCAACCTCGAGCTCCTCCTCGGTGTTCATCACGATAGGACCATACCAAGCCACGGGCTCGTGGAGCGGTCTGCCGGAAATGAGCAGGAAGCGCAGCGGCTCGTCCTGCGCCTGGGCCGTCACCTCCTCGCCGTCGCCGAAGAGCACGACCGTCCCGTCACCGACCGTTCCCTTCCCGCCTGGGGCGGCGCCGGTGCATTGCTCTGCGCCGCAGAAGACCCCTTTCCCTTCGATCACATAGGCGAAGACCGTGTGGCCCGGCGTCGTTTGATGGAGGAACTCCCCATGGGCCGGGATCGTGACGTCGAGATATTCGGGGTCGATGACGATGTCTTGCACCGGCCCCTCTTTCCCCTCGACCCTGCCGCATATCACCTTGACCGTCGCCCCGCTTGTAGTCGTCACCACCGGCACCGTATGGCTCTTGACGTCCCGATACCGGGGGTCCATCATCTTGTGGGATCGCGGCAAATTGGCCCAGAGCTGGAAGCCTTCCATGACGCCGCGGGCATCCCCCTGCGGCATCTCCTGGTGGATGATGCCGCTCCCGGCGGTCATCCACTGCATGTCGCCCGAGGTGATGACGCCTTTGTTCCCCATGCTGTCGCCGTGCTCTACGTCGCCGGTCAGGACGTAGGTGATCGTTTCGATCCCGCGATGGGGGTGCCAGGGAAAACCCTTGCGGTAGTGCGACGGCTCGGTGTTCCGGAAGTCATCGAGCAGCAGGAAGGGGTCGAAGAACGGGACCTCGCTGTTCCCGAATACCCGCCGCAGATGGACCCCCGCCCCCTCGAGCATGGGCCTGCTCGAGAATATCTTTCTGATCTTTCTGGTCTTCGGCATGGTCGGCCTCCCGGCGATTCCGCTCCTAGAAAACAGTATACCAGGCCGCCGCTCTCTGTTCAGCGGCAGGTCCCGACCGTTTTTGCAATCCTTGTCCGCCCATGGTAGGATAGTCCATCGCGGGGAGGTAGTGTCGGCTATGAATGAAGATCGGCGTATCGGCATTTCCCGGATACTCTTATTCGTGCTCGTGGCAACGGCACTCTGGTGGCTGTTCCTCAAACCGCCGGCCAAGGTCACGGATGAATCGGCCAAGCCGCGGGCGATCATCGCGCGGGGCAACCTTGCCGAAGACGAGCGGACCGCGACCGAGATCTTCAAGAATGTCTCCCGTTCGGTCGTCTACATCACGACCCTGGAGCTCCGGCGCGACCTCTTTTCGCTCAACGTCTACGAGATCCCGAAGGGCACCGGCTCGGGGTTCGTCTGGGACAAGGACGGCAGGATCGTCACGAACTTCCATGTCATCGAGGGCGCAAGCCGCATCGAGGTGGTCCTGGCGGACAATAGCCGGTGGAAGGCGGTCCTGGTCGGCACCGCGCCGGACCAGGACCTCGCCGTGCTCAAGATCGACGCCCCGGCGGACAGGCTGCAGCCCATCCCGCTCGGCGACTCCCGGAACCTGCTCGTCGGCCAGAAGGTCTTCGCCATCGGGAACCCCTTCGGCCTGGACCAGACCATGACCGCGGGCATCGTGAGCGCCCTGGGCAGGCAGATCCAATCGGCGACCGGCAGGGCGATCCAGGGCGTGATCCAGACCGACGCGGCGATCAATCCCGGGAATTCCGGCGGCCCGCTCCTGGACAGCGCGGGGCTGCTCATCGGCGTCAACACGGCCATCTACAGCCCCTCGGGCGCGAGCGCGGGCATCGGCTTCGCCGTTCCCGCGGAGACCGTGAACCGCGTAGTGCCCGAGCTGATCCGGCACGGGAAGATCATCCGTGCCGGCATCGGCGTCACCATAGCCCGCCCCGCCCTTGCCCGCAGTCTCGGCGTACAGGGGGTCCTGATCATCACCGTACAGAAGGGTTCCAGCGCCGCTGCCGCCGGACTCCGGGGCACGCGCCAGCAGGGGGGCGAGATCATCCTGGGCGACATCATCGTGAGCGTCAACGACCGTCCGGTTGGCGACTACGACGATCTGCAGGACGCCCTCGGCTCCTTCCGGGTCAACGACGTGGTGCGTCTCGGGATCATCCGCGACGGGAAGCGCCTGATGGTCCCGGTCCGGCTCGAAGCGATGTCGTAGCCCCGTCCTCCCCTCTTTCCGCTTGCCCTTCCCCGCGGCCTTGGTATAATACGGCCCATGACGGAAAAGAAGGAAAATACCGCGGTCGCCACGAACCGCAAGGCATACCACGACTACTTCATCGACGAGACGATCGAGGCGGGGATCGCGCTCCAGGGCACGGAGGTAAAGTCCCTGCGCCTCGGCCTTGCCAACCTCACCGACAGCTACGCCATCGTGAAGAAGGACGAGGTCTTCCTCTTGAACGCCACGATCAGCGCCTATCCCCACGGCAACATCATGAACCACGACCCGCTCCGGACGCGCAAGCTCCTGCTGCACCGCGAGGAGATCCGGAAGCTCATCGGCAAGATCACGCAGAAGGGATTCACCCTCGTACCGCTCAAGATCTATTTCGTCCGGGGCAAGGCCAAGGTCCTGATCGGCCTGGCAAAGGGCAAGAAGGCCTTCGACAAGCGCGACGCGATCAAGGAGAAGGAATCGAAGCGGGAGGTGGAGCGGACCGTGAAGGAGCGGAACCGCTAGACAGGCGGCCGGACAGCGGCGCCGCGCGGCGCGCGGCTTGCGCTTTGCAGCCGCTTCTCGTGCCGCATGAAGACCCTGCGGAAGTGGTGGCCGTAGATCGAGAGGGTGATGGCGTGCGGGAAGAGCCGTGGTCTGCGGACCAGGGACCAGAGCAGGAGCTTCCAGTACTGGACCCGCCCCCGCCCCACGATCCCAAGCCGGACCACGGACAGGAGCGCCGCGCGCAGATGACTGTAGGGCAGACGGAAGCGCCGTTTGCCCGCCGGCCGGTACTCCCGCAGGAATTGGCGCACCCGCGCATAGTACTCCTTGTGCGAATAGATCGTCCGGAGGATCGAGCGGTAGCCGTTCACCAGCCGCTCGGCGTTCATCTTCGGGATGAAGTTGATCGAAAAATCGGTATTGTCCCCGGTGGCGGCCCGCACAAGCCGTCCCTCCGCCTCCAGGCGGCGGTAGAGCTTGGTGCCCTTCGGCGCGTTCAGGAGCCCCACCATGGCGGTCACGATGCCGCTCTCCTGGATGAATGCGGTCAGGCGCTCGAAGATCGAGTCCGGGTCCTTGTCGAACCCCACGATGAACCCGGCCTGGACCTCAAACCCCGCACGCTGGATCTTCCGTACGTTCGCGATCAGGTCCCGGTTCCGGTTCTGGAGCTTGCTGCACTCCGCCAGGCTCTCCTCGTTCGGCGACTCGATGCCCACGAAGACCTTGTCGAAGCCGGCGCGGACCATGAGCCGCATCAGCTCCTCGTCGTCGGCCAGGTTGATCGAAACCTCGGTGCAGAGCCCGAAGGGATGCCGCTTTTGCTCCATCCAGCCGATCACGGCCGGGAGCACCTCCTGCTTGAGCTTGCCCTTGTTCCCGATGAAGTTGTCATCCACCACGAACACGCCGCCCCGCCACCCCAGCCGGTACAGGGCGTCCAGCTCGGCGATGACCTGGGACGCGCTCTTGGTCCGTGGTCGCCGGCCGTAGAGCACCGTGATATTGCAGAAGTCGCAGTCGAAAGGGCAGCCGCGCGAATACTGGATGTTCATGGACGCGTACTGCTTCGCGTCCAAGAGATCGAACCGCGGCACCGGCGTTGCCGCGAGGTCGGCCCAGGCCGTCGACGTATACACGTGCTGCGGCGTCCCCTGCGCCAGGTCTTGGAGAAAGAGCGGCAGCGTGACCTCTGCCTCGTTCAGCACGAGATGGTCCACGTGACCGTAGTCTTCGGGGTGCGCGGTGAAGAGCGGTCCGCCTGCGATCACGCGCACGCCTGCCTTGCGGCATTGGTCGATGACCGCGTCCGCGGACTCCTTCTGGATGGACATGGCCGAGACCAGCACCGCATCGGCCCAGCGGAGATCGGCGTCCGAGAGCTGCCGCACGTTCAGGTCCGCCAGGCGCTGCTCCCACTCCGGAGGGAGCATGGCGGCCACGGTCAAAAGCCCGAGCGGCGGCAGGCTCGCCTTCTTGGAGATGAACTTGAGGGCATAGGTGAAGGACCAGAAGGTGGTGGGGTACTGCGGGTAAACGAGCAGGATCTTCATGGACTTCCTTTCCGGTGGCGGCGAAGCGCATCTGCCGCACCAGGAGGACCGGAAACCCTCTGCTGGCAATGGAGAAAGCATCGACGGACAGGTGATGGTCAGTATCGCTCTTTTCGGAGGGAAAACCTAGCACTATTTCGGCGCCGGGCTAGGGTGCTGTCTGGTCGGCAAACCGCCCGCCGTAGCGGGCGTGGCCTGCGCAGGTCTCGAAGATGAACTGGCATATCCGGGTGCCGGGGTGCAGGGCCAGGGGACCATGCCCCAGGTTCACGATCTCCAAGACCTGTTGGTTTGCGATGCCGGGTTGGATGAAGCCGGCGGTCACGTGGATTGCCAGGCCGAACCGGGCGAACCTGCTCCTCCCCTCCAGCCTGCCCGAGATGTTGTCCGCCAGCGTGATCCGCTCCCTCGTGATCCCCAGCACCATCTCCCCCGGCTCCATGACGATGAATCCGCTGTCCTCCACATGTACGGCACGCGTCATGTCGTGGAACTCGGAGTCGTTGTCCACATGGCAGAGCGGCGCCTGTTTCTCGAAGACCCGAAAATCGTTCCCGAGCGTCAGGTCGATGGAGCCGGGCCCGACCTGGGCGGGGTCGAGCGGTTCGACCGAGATCGATCCATCGTGAAGCGCCTTCGTCAGTTCCTCCCCGATCAGGACTCCCATAGCAATCACCTCACCCCGAGACCGGCGGCGCAACGCCGTCACCGGCCGGGCCTCAGAAGAATTCCCGGAGCAAACGCGGTATGACCGCGGGATCGAATCGGCGTCGCACCAGCGGCTGCTCTGCAAGCATGGGGAGCCGGTCCTCGTAGGCGGGCCTGCGGTTGCGGTAGAGCACGCCGAGCGGGATCCGGTCGCCCCATTCCAGGCTGCGCAGAAAAGCGGCCGCGCGGTCCTCGGGATCGTATCCTGGTTCCAGGCGATAGACCCGTTTGCGGTACCATTCATAGGTGTTCACCTTGTTGAAGGTGACGCAGGGCTGCAGGATATCGAGCAACGCGAACCCCCGGTGGGTGATCGCCTCCTTCATCAGCGCCTTCAGGTGCTCCGGTTCCCCGGCGAAGCCGCGCGCCGCAAACCCGCAGTCCAGGGCCACGGCGAGCGTCAGGGGGTCGAACCGTTCCGCGATAACGCCGAAGGGCGCGACCGGGGCAATCGTGCCCTCGTTGCTCGTGGGCGAGGGCTGTCCCTTGGTGAGGCCGTATATCTGGTTGTCGTGCACAAAACAGGTGACGCCGATGTTCCGCCGCATGGCCGCCAGGAGATGGTTCCCGCCCTCACCGTAGCAGTCCCCGTCCCCGGTCGTGACGATCACCGGCAGCTCGCGGTTGGCCAGCCGGATGCCGGTTGCCACGGGCAGGGCGCGGCCGTGCAGGCCGTTGAAGGCGTTGCATCGCGTATAGTGCGGCAGCTTCGCGGCCTGGCCGATGCCCGACACCACAGCAACGCGATGGGGCGCGATGCCGAGCTCCACCAGCGCCTCCTCGAAGGTTTTGAGGATCGCGAAGTTCCCGCAGCCCGGGCACCAGGCAGGGACCTGCCCCTTATCGCTTTCCGAGGAATCCATCGACCTCTCCAGCCAGGGTTTCGAGGGTAAAGGGACGGCCGTCGTATCGGTGGATCCGGCCGCTGAAGACATGGCCGGTCTCCGCCCGCAGGAGACGCTCGAACTGGCCTGTGGCGTTCTGCTCCACGCAAATGGTACGCCGGACCGCGCCCAGAGCGCGCACCCAGTCGAAGGGTTTCCGGTCCGGGAGGGGCCAGACCTCGCTGAAATGGAGCAGCGCGATCTTCCGCTTCTTTGCCAGCGCATCCACGGTTTCCCGCAACACGCCGTAGGTCGATCCCCAGCCTACGAGCAGCGTGTCCGGCTCATGCTCGCCGTACAGGAAGGGCGGTGCGATTGCGGCGCGGATGAGCGGCATCTTGCGGAGCAGCCGCTTCTCGATCATCTGCTCCCGCATTCTGCCGTCCTCGGTGATGTGGCCCGCTTCATCATGCTCGTCGCTGTCCGCGACCACGAGATGCGATGCGTCGCCGGGCACACCCAAGGGACTGACGCCGCTCTCGGTAAACGCGTAGCGGTGATAGTGCGGGAACCGGCTGAACGCCTCGCCGCGCAGCCGGAGGTCCGGGTGCGCGAGCCGGCCGAGATCGAGTCCGTCGAAGGTCCACTGGGAATCGGCGAGATAGGTGTCGAAGAGCAGGAAGACCGGGATCTGGTATTGCTCGGCCAGGGTGAATGCCTTATTCGTCAGATGGAACGCCTGCCGGGGCGATCCCGGCGCAAAGACGACGCGGGGAAACTCACCGTGTCCCGCGGCGAGGACGAAGCCGAGCTCGCCCTGCTCCGTGCGCGTCGGGAAGCCCGTGGCAGGGCCGGGCCGTTGGCCGAGGGCGATGACGATCGGCGTCTCGGTCATGCCGGCGAGCGACAGGCCCTCGGTCATGAGCGCGAACCCGCCGCCCGAGGTGCCGGTCATGGCGCGAACGCCGGCAAAGGACGCACCGAGCACCATGTTCACGGCCGCGATCTCGTCCTCGGCCTGCTCGACCACGATCCCGTACTCCTGCTCGTGCGCGGCAAGATAATTCATGATCCCCGTCGACGGGGTCATGGGATAGGCCGCGTAAAAGGCGCAGCCCGAAGCGAGCGCGCCGAGACCGATTGCCTCGATGCCGTTCAGCAGCAGCTTCTTGCGTCGTCCGAGGATAGCCGGTCCTGCACCCGCGAGGCAGGATGCGCAATGTTCGATTGCATAGGCATATCCTGCGCGCGCCGCGCGTCGGTTGGCTGCGACGACGGCCTCGCCCTTCTCGGCGAAGGCCTCGCCGAGCAGTCCGGCAAGCCGCTCCTCCCCCAGGCCCAGGAGGCCGAGCACGACGCCCGTGGCGACCGTGTTCGCCATGATCCGGCCCCCGCCGCTCTCGTGCGCCATGTCCGCGAAGGGGACGTCGAGAAAGGCGTCCCCTGCGTGTTGCTGCTTGAGCGACCGGGAGTCGTACAGGATCCTGCCGCCCGGGTTCAGCTCGCGCCGGTGCCGGATGATGCTTTCCCGATCGAGCGCCACGAGAAGATCGATGCCGTCACGCGAAGCAGCGACGGGCCGGTCTGCGACGCGGATCTGGGTGAAGTTGTGGCCGCCCCGGATGCGCGACTCGTAGTCCTGATGGCTGAAGACCGACAGCCCCGTGCGGGCAAATACCCTGGCAAGTGCGTCGCCGATGGTCTGGATCCCCTGGCCCGCTTCACCGCCGATCTTGATGGTATGGTCCATGCCAACCCCCGGACGCATGCAATCTCCCTCACGAGACACGCGCAACGCCAGCTTCCGGCCGTACTTCTTCGGGGATCACGATCGGATCGATGGCGAAAACGCCCTTCCGGCGCCGCGACGCATCCCGGGCAAAACCCTCTCCAGCAGAGGATCAACCCTTATTTTTGCCCCTCGGTGCGTCCAGCTCTTCCGCGGTGATCATGTCTGCCGCGAGCAGCCGTGTCAAAAGGATGAAGCCGCCGCAGGGACGTGCGGAAGGGTCCCGAGCGAAATCACAGTCCTCTGCGCGGAAATCGCAGGCACCGCACAGGCGTTCGAGCAGCACTTCCGTGGCCTCGCGCGCCTGCTTCAGCGCAACGTTCTCATGATGGTTCGTCAGCCGTCCCGCCTGCTGCAGGCCTACCACGATCATTGCGCCGCGGCAGAGAAGTTCTTCATTGCGATCGGGTTTAAAGTAGGAACAGTAGGGGCGGCAGAGCGCTTCGATCAATTGCGGGTCTTTTTGCATACCTTGATTATAACAAATGCGAAAGCAGGGTGCTATAATTTGCCCATGGCCTACTACCTCACCAGGCGGGCCGTCCTCAAATGGCTGGAATCGCCCTCCCTCTATCAGATCGCCAGGGATGAGCTCTATGAGCTTGACGACGAATCCTTCCGCTTCCTTCGGGACTGCGCGTCGACCAGCGGATGCGCGGGCAAGGACGGCGCCTTTACCGATTACTGCGTAGAAGAAGGGCTGCTCACGGCCGAGCGCGTCGCGATGCCGCGGCCCGTGCTCCGCCGCGCGCCCCTCCCCTCCCTCCGGTATCTCGAACTCCAGATCACGGAGGCATGCAATCTCCGCTGCGCACACTGCTACCTGTCCGGGCAGGGCCGGAGCGCGCTGACGCCGCAGCAGGTACGGGACGTGCT
>JBJKRX010000031.1:0-11395 GCA_046704425.1 Nitrospirota bacterium | reverse complement strand
ACACGGAAGGAGCGGAGCAACTACTTCGCTCCCTTGTTGCAGCCAGCCCCGACTTCACCCCGGCTCGGTACAAGCTTGCGGAACTGCTGGCATCCATCAATCGGAAGCAGGATGCGGCGCAGGCATTCCTGGAAACGGCCGAGCTCATGTCCGGTCAGGGGGACCGCGACGGCGCCAAGGCGGTGCTCGTCCGCGCCCTCGAGATCGCTCCGGACTTTACGGAGGCGCAGCAGCTCTTTGATCAGTATTCCGCTGCCGCGATCGTGACGCCGCCGCCGGAGGAGGAAAAGGCGGCGGTTCCCGCAGCACCGGAAATGGCAGCACCAGAGGCGGCGCCGATCACGCCGTCGGGAGAGGAAGAAGAGCCGGCGGTCCTGGAGGCCTTCACCGAGATCGACGTTCTCTTGAAGTACGGGCTGGCCGCCAAGGCGCTCGAACAGCTCGAATCGCTCGTGGAAGACCACCCCGAGAACGTGAAGCTGCGCGAGCGACTCATGACGCTCTACCGGGACAAGGGAGATCCGGGCCGCGCAATCGCCCATGCTATTGCCCTGGCCGACCTTTACGCCGGGCAAGGCCAGGAGGACCGTGCGGCCGAAACGTTGCAGACGGCACGCGCTATCGACCCCCAGAATCCTGCATTGCGGGAGCGACTGGGCGAAGAAGCGCCCGCCGAGATGCCCGAAGAGGCGATCCCGGAGATCGCGCCCCTGGAGGCCGAGCTGCCCGAGATTCCGGTTGCGGAGATCGAACCTCTTCCGGAGGAAGCACCTCAGCCGAAGTCCCCTGAGGCAGAATTCGTAGAGCGCAGTGTCCCCCTCGAGGAGGAGGCCGCTGCCCCATCCTGGGAAGAGCCGCTGCCCGAAATCGAGCCGGAGACAGCCGAGCCCGAAGAGGAAGAGGCGGCTGCCATTCCGGAAGAATCGCTGACAGAGCTCCCCGAGGAATCGCTGTCGATCGAGGAACCTCCTGCATTCTCGCCGGAACCTGCCAAGGGGATCCCTTCCCTGGAGCCCGAGACACCCCCACCCTTTGATAAAGAGTTCGCCGGTCCTGGTCCGAAGCAGGCGACACCCGAACCGGAGATCGCTCCTGCGCCGGTCAATGTGGAAGAGATCTGGGCCGAGGCGGATTTTTATTTCCAGCAGGGGCTCTTCGACGAGGCCAAGCGCCATTACGCGCGTATTATCGAGCTGGACCCCAGCGACTCGCGGGCGATCGCGAAACTGGCGGAGTTGTCGCGTGTCGAGGAAGAGACCCATGAATTCGAGAAGCTTGCCGAGGCGGTAGAGGGACTCGAAACTGCAGCAGCACCGCCGGCATCCGGGGGAGAAGCATTATCCACGAGCACATCTGATGAGGAGGCTGTCCGCAACCTCATGCGGGAGATCACGGAGATGAAACAGGCGGCCGAGCCGCCGGCTCCCGCGCTCAAGATGGAGACGCCGACCCCCCCGGTCGCGCCCGCCAGGCCCGAGGAGGACTTCTTCGATCTCGGCCAGGAGCTGGCAGCGGAGAGCGCAGCAGCAGCGCCGCACGAGGAGACGTCCGCCGACGACTTCTTCGATCTGGCCGCAGAGCTGCGCGACGAGTTGAGCGTGATCCCGGCAGCGCCGAAACCCGTGGAAGCCGAGGGGGAACAGAGCCTCGACGAGATCTTCGAAGAGTTCAAGAAGGGCGTGGAACAGCAGTCGATCAAGGAAGACGTGGACACCCATTTCAACCTTGGCATCGCGTACAAAGAAATGGGGTTGCTTGACGACGCCATCGCGGAGTTCATCATGACGCCCGATTCCGAACCGAAGTACGTGCAGAGCCGGCACATGCTCGGCCTCTGCTACATGGAACAGGGCGAGTACCAGAACGCCTTGCTCGAGATCGGGAACGCCTTGAGCTACTCGGAGAACCTCGGCGAGGACGAAAAGAGCCGGCTCGACATGCATTACGACCTGGGCCTTGCCTATCAGGGGGCGGGAAACACGGGCGATGCACTCGCCGAATTTCAGCTCGTTTCCCAGATCGATCCGACCTATCGGGATACGGCTACCAAGCTGCGCGAACTCCAGCAGGGAGACTTTATCTCCCTGGATCAGCTCAAGGAAGATATCGAGCGGGAGATTTCCCTCCGCTTCCTCGAAGAAGGAGAAAAGATCGAGCGTGAGGAGAAAAATCGCAAGAATGAACGTGTCACCAACTAAATACTGCACAAATTATAGGCTAATGCCTAATATATATGCATAAACTACTCCTTCCATCGCATTTAACCTGTTGAAATTTCATGCAATACTTTTTAGCATCAAATTTGCTTCGATAATGATGCACTTTAGAGGAGGTTGCGCATGAAGAAGATCGAAGCGGTCATAAAACCGTTTAAGCTTGATGAAGTGAAGGATGCGCTCAACGCCGTGGGCGTGCAGGGGATAACAGTATCGGAGGTTAAGGGGTTCGGCAGGCAGAAAGGCCATACGGAACTCTACCGCGGCGCCGAATATGTAGTTGATTTTTTACCGAAAGTAAAACTGGAGATCATCGCGGCTGACTCCATGGTCTCACAGATCATCGACACGATCGGGACGGCCGCGAAGACCGGACGCATCGGCGACGGGAAGATATTCGTCACGACAGTGGAGGACGTTGTCCGCATCCGCACCGGCGAACGCGGCGAGTCAGCCATTTAACCAAACACCAAATCACCGGGCTGAATGCTCCGATCGCCCGTCGCGCAAGACGGCAAGGGTTGTTCGGCGGTGACAAGGCGCACGGAGCGGGCCCGCCTGATTTGGAATTTCTTTTTCGGAGGAACGGGGCATGACACCAAAAGAGGCATTGAGTCTGGCAAAAGAGAAGAAAGCGGTGATGGTGGATTTCAAGTTTATGGACTATCCCGGCCTGTGGCAGCATTTTTCCGCGCCGGTAAGCGAGCTGTCCGAGGCCGTGTTCGAGGAAGGCCTCGGGTTCGACGGATCGAGCATCCGCGGCTGGCAGGCCATCCACGCGAGCGACATGCTCGTGGTGCCTGATGCAGCCACGGCGGTGATGGACCCCTTCACCAAGTATCCCACGCTCTCGCTCATCTGCAATATCGTCGACCCCATCACCAAGGAGCGGTACTCGCGGGATCCGCGCCATATCGCGCAGAAGGCAGAGGCATACCTCAAGTCTTCGGGTATCGGCGACACGGCCTACTTCGGGCCGGAGGCGGAGTTCTTCATCTTCGACGACGTCCGGTTCGACCAGAATGCCCATGAAGGCTACTATCACATCGATAGCGTGGAGGGCATCTGGAACACGGGCCGCGTGGAGAACCCGAACCTGGGGTACAAGCCGCGCCACAAGGAAGGGTATTTCCCGGTGCCGCCGATCGACAGCCAGGAAGACATCCGGACCGAGATGGTGGACGAGATGCAGAAGGTCGGCATCTATGTGGAAAAACAGCACCACGAGGTCGCGACCGCGGGCCAGGCGGAGATCGACATGCGGTTCAATTCGCTCGTCAAGATGGCGGATGAGCTCATGTACTTCAAGTACATCATCAAGAACGTGGCCAAGCGGCACAACAAGACCGTGACGTTCATGCCCAAGCCGGTCTTCGGTGACAACGGTTCGGGCATGCATACCCACCAGTCCATCTGGAAGGGCGGCAAGCCGCTTTTTGCCGGCGACCTCTATGCAGGCCTGTCGCAGATGGCCCTGCACTACATCGGCGGGATCCTGAAACACGCCAAGAAGATCGCGGCCTTCACCAACCCGACCACGAACTCCTACAAGCGGCTCACGCCGGGCTTCGAGGCACCGGTGAACCTGGCCTACTCCAGCCGGAACCGCTCGGCGTCCATCCGCATCCCCATGTACACCCCGAGCCCGAAAGCGAAGCGCATCGAGGTCCGGTTCCCGGACCCGTCCTGCAATCCCTACCTGGCCTTTGCCGCCATGCTCATGGCGGGCCTGGACGGCATCGAAAACAAGATCGATCCGGGCCAGTCGCTGGACAAGGACATCTACGACATGGCGCCCGAGGAACTGGCCAGCGTCCCGACCATGCCGGGATCGCTCGACGAGGCCCTGAACAACCTCGAGGCGGACCACGAGTTCCTGCTGAAGGGCGACGTCTTCACGAAGGACGCCGTCGAGACCTGGATCAGCTACAAGCGGACGCGGGAAGTGGACGCCCTCCGGCTGCGGCCCCATCCCTACGAGTTCTACATGTACTACGACATCTAGACGGAGGAGAGCGGTCAGCAAACAAAAAACCGGAACTCCCGCTCAGGGGGTTCCGGTTTTTTTATCGATCAGTCCGCTCTTGCGCGGGGACTGCCCCGCTTCAGGCCCCGGGGTTGCCCGTGCCCTCTCCGCCGTTCTTCTTTTCCATCTGTTCCCGCAGCAGGTCGCCCAAGGTGCCGCCCGTCTGCTGCGATTCCGCTGCTGCCTGCTCCTGGTAGTCGGCGACGCTCGTCGCTTCCTCTTCGGCCGCACGGCTCTGCTCGGCCAGGGAGAGCGATATCCGCCGCTGGCCGCGGTCGACGCCCTCGATCTTGACCTCCACGGATTGCCCCTCGTGCAGCACCTCGCGCGGATGGTTGATCCGTTTGCCCGCATGCAGCCGCGAGATATGCAGGAGCCCGTCCACCCCGGTCTGGAGGGTAATGAAGGCGCCGAAGGGAGCGAGGCGCGCCACGGTCCCGTGATGGTACGAGCCCACGGGATAGGCCTCGACGACGCCTTCCCACGGGTCGGGCAGGGTGTCCTTCAGGCTGAACGACAGCTTGTCGTGCTCCCAGTCGAGCCGCTTGACGATCACCTCCACCTGCTGGCCGACGGCAAGCACGTCGCCGGGCCGCTCGGTCCTGCCCCAGGCGATCTCCGATACCGGAAGCAGCCCCTCGATGCCGCCGATGTCGATGAAGGCGCCGAACTTCTGGAGCGAGGTGACCGTCCCGGAGAGCTTCATGCCTTCCTGAAGCGTTTCCCGCAAAGACTCTTTCTTCTGCCTGCGCTCCTCGTCCAGGATCGGGCGGCGCGAGAGCACGATGTTCCTGCCGTTCTCCCCGTACTCGATGATCTGGAAGGCGAGGGTCTTCCCGAGCACCGCCGCTGCCTGCGTATCGCGCCGCACCCCCATCTGCGAAAAGGGGCAGAAGGCCCGCACGGTCCCGCCGATCTTGACTTCGAAGCCGCCCTTGATCTCCTTCGTGACCGCCCCCTCGACGGGGATGCGGTTCCGCCAGGCGTCCTCGAGCTGGCTCTGCTTCCCGGGCCCAGAACCGACCTTGGTCGTAAAGTGCATTTCGGTGTTGTCGGCCGAGACGAAATAGACGCGCACGGTATCGCCTTCCTTGACCGTGACGCTCCCGTTCTCGTCCTGCAGCTCCTTCCGGTCGAGGGTGCCCTCGCCCTTTCCCCCCAGGTCGAGAAAGATCCAGTCGGAGGCGATCTTCACGATCACCGCCTCGACCATCTGGCCGGGTACGAGCCGGTCCTGCTTCCGGTAGGTCTTTTCGAAGAGCTCGGCGAAGCTTTCATCCTCGCCCGCCGGCTCGGTATCCTGCTTGTCGATGTCCATACGATCCCTTCCCCTGCTGAAGATTTCAGTGCGTACGGCGTTGCCCGCGGCGCGGCGTTCCCGCCTTGCCCTGGGCTGCGCCCGTTTTCGTGCCTCTCGCGGTTCGTGGTCCCGGGCCCTGCTTCGCCGCTGCGGACGGGGACGCCGTTCCCATCAGGTCGTACCCCGCTGCATCGGTGATCGTCACCTCGATGAAGGTCCCCGGCGCTGCATCTGTTTCGGACAGGTACACCACGCCGTCGATCTCCGGTGCCTGCGTCTCGAGCCGCCCCCGGAGCACCAGGTCTTCCAGGCCGTCGACCAGGACTCGCTGCTGGGAGCCAACGAGTCGCCGATTCCTGCGCTTGACGATCGCGGCCTGGGCCCGCATGATGCGGCTGAGCCGCTCCTCCGCGATCCGGTGCGGGACCTGGTGCGGAAGGTTTGCCGCCGCAGTCCCTTCCTCGGCAGAATAGGCGAAGACCCCGAGGTGGTCGAACTCGGCCTCTTTGACGAAGGCGAGCAGCCGCCGGAACGCGGCCTCGGTCTCGCCCGGAAACCCCGTGATGAGCGAGGTGCGGAGCGCGATGCCCGGCACCCGCTTGCGGAGCCGCTCCACGGTGCGCCGGATGTCGTCGGACGTTCCGCGCCGGTGCATGGCCCGGAGCACCGCGTCGTCGATATGCTGGATCGGCATATCGAGATAGCGGCAGATCTTTGCTTCCTCCGCCAGGACCGCCAGGAGTTCGTCGTCCACCCTGCCCGGGTAGACGTACATGAGCCGGACCCAGGCGATCCCGCGGACCCGCGCGAGCGACCGGAGCAGATGCGGCAGCCCCTGTCCTCTGTCGCGATAGGCCGTCGAATCCTGCGCCAGCAGGACGAGCTCCCGCGCGCCTTCCTGCGCCAGACGCCTCGCCTCGTCCAGGATCGCCGTGCGCGGCCTGCTCCGGAAGGGCCCCCGGATGATCGGGATCGCGCAAAAGGAGCAGCGGTTGCTGCATCCGTCGCCGATCTTGAGATACCGGGAATGGGCCGGCGTGCTGCTGACGCGCGGCAGGCCCGCGACGAGTCCGGGCGAGGCCACGGCCAGGGTCCGGTCGCGGCCGGGAGCCCCTTCGCAGATCGATGCGATCCTGCCGATCTCGGTGGTGCCGATGACCGCGTCCGCCTCCGGGACCTCGTGGAAGAGCTCCTTGCCGTATCGCTGGGCGAGGCAGCCTGCGACGACCAGCCGCTTGCACCTGCCCCGCCCCTTCTGCTTCGCCGCGTCGAGGACCGCCGCAATGGACTCTTCCTTGGCGGACTCGATGAACCCGCAGGTGTTCACGACGATCACGTCGGCGTCCTGCTGGTCCGAGACGATATGGTGGCCTGCGGCCGTGAGGACCCCGAGCATCTGCTCGGCATCCACCTGGTTCTTGGGACAGCCCAGGCTGACGATTCCTATGTTCAACGTTCGATGGGTCACGGACCACGTGCGGCAAAGGCGTCCGCCGAAAGCATACTATACCACAGGATGCGGTCTGCGGCAACAGAGGGGGCTAAAAACCTCCCGAGAGGGCGAGAAAGCTCGCGAGTTTGTCGTTCGTCTCCCGCAGACGGCGGGAAAGGGTCTTCGTGAACGCCCACAGGATCCGGTAGCCCAGCTCCCGGTCCGAGTCGAGCAGGCGGTCGAGGTTTGCCTTGCTGATGGCGAACACCTCGGCGTCCTCGTTGGCGATGGCATGGGCCGAACGCGGGAAGCTGTCGATGAGCGCCATCTCGCCGAAGTAGTCGCCCGGCTTGAGCACCGCGAGCGCCTCCTCCCCGATGTTCGGGATGAACTTGCTGATGCGCACCTGGCCGGAGATGATGAGGAAGCACCAGTCGCCGGGATCGCCCTCCCGGAAGATGACGGTGTCCTTCGGGAATTTCCGGGGCGTGCAGATGACGAGGATCTTCGCCAGCTCCGCGTCGGACAGGTTTGCAAACAGGCTGATCTTCTTGAGCAGGTCGATCATCGCCCCTCCGTTACAGGCGGCTTCGGTCCATCTCGAAGGCGTCGGGGATGTGCTGGACCGCGCCGTCGGCCGCCCCGGATACGGCAACCACGTCGAAGCGGCAGGGGACCTGCCGGAGGTTCTTCCGGACGAGGTATCCCAGCGCCGCGCGGACCATGCGCTGCTGCTTTCGCGCGTCAACGGCCAGTTCCGGCGCGCCGAAGGCGCCGCTCGTGCGCGTCTTGACCTCCACGAAGACGATCGCGCCCTCGTGCAGGGCCACCAAGTCGATCTCCCCGTTCCGGGTGCGGAAGTTCCGCTCCACGATCCGGTAGCCCTGACGGGCGAGATAGGCAGCGGCGCGGTCCTCGCCCTCCTGCCCGATCCTCTTGCGCAGGAGGCTCATGGCTCTCCGCCCCGAAGGGCCCGCGCCACGGGACCGAAGGTCCTCCGGTGCGCGTCGCAGGGGCCGTGTGCGCGGAGCAGCGCCAAGTGCTCGCGGGTCCCGTAGCCCTTGTGCTTCGCGAAATTGTACTGGGGATACCGCTCGTGCAGATCGCGCATCAGCCGGTCGCGCGTTACCTTGGCGAGGATGGAGGCGGCCGCGATGGAATGGCTCCGGCAGTCGCCCCGGATCAGCGGGCGCTGCGGAAGCGCCACACCCGGAAGCGTCAGGGCGTCCAGGAGAAGGCAATCGGGCCGGGGAGCGAGCTTTGCGAGCGCCTGTTGCATGGCCAGGATCGTGGCCTGGTAGATATTCACCCGGTCGATGGTCCGCTCGTCCACGATGCCGACGCCGAAGCAGACCGCCTGCTCGCGGATCGCAATGAAGAGCCGCTCCCGCCCGGCCTCGGGCACCTGCTTCGAATCCTTGAGCCCCGGGATCAGGAGCCCTTCCGGAAGCACGACCGCGGCAGCCACGACCGGTCCGGCCAGGGGGCCCCTGCCGGCCTCGTCGAGTCCCGCGATCAGGCGGAATCCATCTGCCCGCGCTGAGGATTCGAAGAAGAGAGGATCGTCAAGCAATTCGTCTTCGAACAGGCCGCGGTCCGGTTCTGAATGCGATCGGGGGCGACGACGTGCCATAGCGGGCTTCGGGACGCCTTTCCGGTTCCGCGGTCCGGATACAAGAGCCGCGGATGATCAGAAGCCGCTATTCGGCTGCCGCTGCTTCCTGCTCTTTTGCAGCAGGCGCCGCTGCGGTGCGCCCCTTCTCCTTGATCCGGGCGGCCTTGCCGCGCAGCTCGCGCAGATAGTAAAGCTTGGCCCTGCGCACCTTGCCCTGCTTGGCAAGCTCGATCTTGTCGATCATGGGCGAGTGGAGCGGGAAGAGGCGTTCGACGCCCACCCCGTAGGAGAGCTTCCGGACCCGGATGACCTCGCGCGCGCCTCCGCCCTGCCGGCCGATCACGATGCCCTCGTAGACCTGGATACGCTCCTTGTCGCCTTCCACGACCTTCGCATGAACGCGGATGGTGTCACCCACGCGGAATTGCGGGATCCCTTCCTTCAACTGCGCCTTTTCCAGAGCCTGTATGATGTTCATGACGAACCTCCTGGTGAAAACAAATTTCTCAAAGCTAAGCAAAAATTAAGCACAGAGGACACAGAGGAAAACATTGTGAGCTTCGTTTTTTCTTTGTGCTCTTTGTGGCAAAATCTTCCGGTCTTCTCAGTTTCTCTGCGGGGATAAATCCCGTTTCAGCTCTTCCAGGATCTCGCGGTCTTCGTTGCTCAGTTCCGCGGTCTCGAGCAGCTCCGGCCGTTTTCGGAGCGTTGCCCGCAGGGCCTCGCGCCTGCGCCAGCGCTCGATCTCGGCGTGATTGCCCGAGAGCAGGACCTCCGGCACCTTGCGGCCAAGGAACTCCGGGGGCCGCGTATAGTGCGGATGGTCGAGCAGCCCGGTGCTGAAGGAGTCGCGCACTGCCGACTCGTCGTCCCCGAGCACGCCCGGCAGGAGCCGCGCAGTCGCGTCGATCACCACGAGCGCTGCCAGCTCCCCGCCCGTGAGCACGTAGTCCCCGATCGAGAGCTCCTCGTCCACCAGTCCGTCGATCACGCGCTCGTCGATGGCCTCGTAGTGGCCGCAGAGGAGTACGATCCGCCGCGCTTCCTGTGCCAGGCGCTCCGCGCGCTCCTGGTCGAAGCGTTCTCCCTGGGGCGAGAGCAGGACCACGAGCCGCTCTTCTGCCGGGTGCTCCGCAGTGATCGTCTCGATCGCCCGGAAGATCGGCTCGGGCTTCAAGACCATGCCCGCGCCGCCGCCGTAGGGGCTGTCGTCCGCGGTCTTGTGCTTGTCGTCCGTAAAGTCCCGGATGTTCCGGACCGTGACGTCCAGGAGCCCCTTGTCTCGGCCGCGCTTCAGGATGCTCTCGTTCAGGGGGCCCGTCAGGATTCCCGGGAAGAGCGTGAGCACGTCGAAGCAAAGTCTCTGCAGGGGAGCACCCTCCGGCATCACGCCTGTCCCGCTTGCGGGGACTTGTCAATCCAAAAGGCCGTCCATCACGTGGATCGTCATGCGCTTTGCTGCACGGTCTACCTGTCGGATGATCTCTTTGGTCGCGGGCAGATAGACCTCGTTCTTCCCGCGCCGCATCACATACACGTCGTTTGCCGGGGTCGTGAACACGTCCGTGATCCTGCCCAGGTGCTCCCCGCTTTCGGCATAGACCTCCATGCCGACCAGCTCGAAATGGTAGTAGGCCCCTTCCGGAAGGGGGACGGCTTCTTCCTCGGGCACCGCGACCAGCCACCCGCTGATGGCAGCTGCCGCTTCCGGGGAGTCGTAGCCTGCCAAAAGCAGCACCAATGACTTGCCGATCCTTCGCACGGATTGCACCGGGCAGGGGATCTCTTTGCCCTTCGGCGCAACGAGGAAGACCCGCGAAAGTTCCGCGAAGCGTTCCGGGAAGTCCGTCAGGGGTTCCACCTTCACTTCCCCCCGCACGCCCCAGGGCTTGGTCACCTTGCCGATCGTAACGAGCAGGGGAGCCCCCTCCGGCCCTGACTGCCGCGCTACTTCGCTTCGGCGTACTGCTTCATGACCCCGACCCTGGAAAGCAGGGTCCGGACCGTGTCCGAGGGGACCGCGCCCTTCTTGAGCCAGCCCAGGGTCTTGGCCTCGTCCACCTTGATCTCCGCGGGCTTCTTGAGCGGATCGTAGGTGCCCACCATCTCCAGGAAGCGACCGTCCCGCGGGAAGCGGGAGTCGGCCACCACCAGCCGGTAGTAGGGCCTCTTGTGCGTCCCCATTCTCTTCAGTCTGATGCGTACGGACATTGTTCCACCTCTCCTTTAGTACAAGTACGAATGTCGAAGTTCGAAATCCGCAAGAAACTCAAAATCCAAAAGGCATCTCGCGCCAAGACGCCAAGTCGCAAAGGAAAGCAAATGCGACATCAAGCAAGCCAAAACCATTTATCCCGCAGAGCCGCAGGGCACGCAGGGAAGGCTTTTCTAAACTTCTTTACGAATGTTTTTCTCCGCGGCTCCGCGTGAAAATGTCGTTACCCGTTCAATGATTCTCGTTGAAACCTTGCGTACATCTTTCTTTGCGTCTTTGCGGCTTTGCGCGAGACAGGCCTTTCCGTTGCCGCTTTCGTGCTTTTAAAACGGCATCCTGTTGCCCAGCATCTTCGCCATCTTCCCCATCTTGCCGCCGGTCATGCCCTTCATCACCTTGCGCATCTCGGCGAACTGCTTCAGGAGCCGGTTCACGTCCTGCACCTGGGTGCCGCTGCCCTTGGCGATCCGGGCCCTGCGGCTGCCGTTGATGATCTGGTACTCCGCCCGCTCCTTCGGGGTCATGGACCCGATGATGGCTTCGACCTTGGGGACCTCCTTCTGGCTCACGTCCGCGTGGGGCAGCTTCATC
>JBJKRX010000030.1:0-26237 GCA_046704425.1 Nitrospirota bacterium | reverse complement strand
TTGCAACGGATCAGGCATGGTCCTATTGCGGTGATAGTATCCTGCACCAACCCGCCATGCCTTATTGGTTCTTCTCTTAAAAATCTACTTCGAGGCCGAGTCCAGCAACCATTTCGTCGCGCCGGGTCCCGGGCCGGATCGCAAAATTTGAAGCATTGTCTGCTTTGAGAGGATCGGCATTGAAATCCACGTTCCGGTAGTGGGTATAGATAAGGTCGGAAAAGACGCGGTATCGCCCGAAGCGGTAGGACGGGGAGATGCCATATTGGTATTCCAGCTCAGGGGGCAATCCGTCCTTCGTGAGGCCGCGGCGCTCCCGGTCGTAATTGATCTTCCATGCCCACTGCCCATGCCGGAAGATCATCTCCGTAAAAAAATCGTCCGCCGCAGGGCCCATCTCATGTCCCATGATCTGGTCCTTGTAATGCAGATTGTAATACCAGAAATTATCCCTCCGGTTCACGCCCCAATATCCGTATAAGTCATAGAAGAGCGGGTAACTGGTATAATTCTGGGCATACTCCATCCGGAAATCCACGTTCCCCGTTGTCAGGTACAGTCCCGACATCCAGGCGACATCCAGGAAGTCGAACGGGATGGGCCAGATCCACTTTGTGTCCTGGTGGTGCCAGAGCTTCCGCATCGTCTCCTTGTCTTCCGTCTGCCAGCCCGCGAACGAATCGTCTCCCCCGTATTCGGCGTAGATCCTGCCGTTCGTAAAGGGAGTGAACTTCCGGAGGAAGGGCATATCGAGCGCAGCATCGAGGCTCACCATCTGGTCGTTGTCGTAATCGTTTGGTTTCCTTTCCCCACTGGCATTCTCATGTGACGAGACAAAAACATGAGGATACTGCCAAACTTTGTAATGCTTGTGGCCCGTGATCACGGTTATTTGATTGTAGCCCAGTTCGAGCAGGGAAAAGGGGCGCCAGCTTATGCGCTGTCCGATAAAGGGGGTGCCCTGTGGCCAGCCCTGGAAAAAGTCGTATTTGAACTCTCCGAGATGCGAGAATATCCAGGGGAGCCGGAACGGCTCGATGGTCCTGACCCGGGCGAGCAGATAATCCGGGGCGTTGTCGGACAGGAGCAGGGACCCGTGGTAGCCGTTTCCGAGCCAGATCGAATCCTTGCCTACTTCCCAGGCCAAAATGCCGGTGCGCAGGACCCCATACCCCTTCTGGAGCGTGAAGTCTCCGTTTTCGTTCGCCTCGGCCTTGTAGTAAAGGGAAAACCGGTTGCCGAAGTGGCCGAAACCATCTACATCGGTGAAGAGCTGGAATTGCCGGGTCAGACGCCGCCCCTCCGCGTTCGGAAAGTAGAACGGCGCCTTGTCGCTCGCGGAATAGAAGAACCCTTCCGTTGTAATGCTGTTGACGGGTTTGATGAGCGAGGGAGTCGTTGTCGAGACCGGAGCGGTCCAGACATCATTCGTATTCGGTGTGGCGAATCCGGGCGCGGCTACGAGCAGCGAAAACGCGAGCGCGGGAAAGAGGAAATGCAGTACGTGGTGACGGGACCGGGAAATAGTCCTATGGGTTTCTGGCTTGCTCATCTTTTTCCGATCTTCGGCTCGGTCCGCGCCACGAGCCGTTCGATATTGGCGCGATGGCGCAGGTAGATCATGCCGAAGAGGAAGAGCGCGAGCGTGCGAAAAGGGGTCCCGAATCCCGGGGCGAGGAAAGCGAGAATCGGGCAGGCCGTGAAGGAGCAGAGCGCCGCAAGCGAAGAATAGCGCCAGAGCAATGCCGCAGCAAGCCAGGTGAGCAGGCAGGCAAACCCGATCAACGGGGCGGCCGCCAGCACCACGCCGAGGCTCGTGGCCACGCCCTTCCCGCCTTTGAACCGGAGATAGACCGGGAAGTTATGGCCCAGGACGGCGGCCGCGCCGGCGAATGCGGCGGCAAGCTCGTCGTGCAGCAGCAGGCGTACGAGCAGGACGGGCAGGAGGCCCTTGAGCGCGTCGGCGATGAGGGTCAGGATGGCCGCCTTCTTGCCCGCGGCCCGCAGCACGTTCGTTGCGCCGATGTTCCCGCTGCCCACGGTCCGGACATCGATGTTCGAGAACAGACGTGCGAACAGGAGGCCGAAAGGCACCGCGCCCAGAAGGTACGAACCCGTCGCCACGGCTATGATGAGCAATTCACGCTCCATGCTCGATTGTTTCCTTTTCTGTTGTCTTCCCTGCGACTCAGCAGCGCTGCGGGAGAACAGCCCTTAGCTGGTGTGGTCCAACTGGCTCCAGTAGCGATGGAAATAGGTGACCGCCGAGTAGACGGACAGGATCATCGCGGCCCAGAGCGCGAGGATGCCGAGGTCCCGGAGCCAGTCCATCGTCAGGTAATAATCAAGCAGAAGCGACAGGACCGCGATGATCTGCGCCCCCACCTTGAACTTCCCGACCGATTCCGCGGGGATCACGATGCCCTCGCTCGAGGCAATGGCACGCAGTCCCGTGACCGCGAACTCCCGGCCGATCAGCACGATCGCGATCCAGGAGTGCACCACGTCCGAGTGGATCTCGACCAGAACGACGAGGGCCGCCATGATCAGGATCTTGTCCGCGATGGGATCGAGCAGCTTGCCCGTCTTGGTCACCTGTCCCCATTTCCGCGCCAGGTAGCCGTCGAGCCAGTCCGTGGCAGAGGCCAGCGAGAAGACGATGCCTGCGGCGAGCGCGCGGTTCGGGGTCGGTTCAAGCATCAGCACTACAAAGACCGGGACCGACAGGATGCGGCTGAGCGAAAGCAGGTTCGGGATATTCAGGAACTTCACGGCTGCCTCCTCCATCGGCGGTGCATCCAGACCCACTGTTCCGGTTCTTCCCGGATGCATGCTTCGATCATGGCGGTCAAGCGGGCGGTATTTGCCGTAATGTCCTTCTCCGGATCACCGGTCTTCACGAGTTCCAGGGGGCCTTCGATCACGATCGCGTGACGTCCCTTCGCGGTCCGGCGGATGTACCCGAAGACGATGGGTGCCCCGAAGCGGAGCGCCATGGTCGCCGCCGCCGTAGGGGTCCAGGCCGGCCTCCCCATGAACGGGACGAAGACGCTTTCCACGTCGGTGTCCTGATCGATCAGGATGCCCAGGATGCGGTTCTCCCGGAAACACCGGATGAGCTCCCGCGACGCCCCCGGCCTGCCGCGCAGGACCGTCTGCACGCCCAGGCCGGCCCGGAGCGCCACGATCATATCGTTCACGGGTTCCGGTTCGAGCGGTGCCGCGATCACGCTCAGGGGCCATTGGGCTGCAACCGCATGGGCCATCAGCTCCCAGTTGCCGATATGGCCCGTTACGTAGACGACCCCCTTGCCCGCGGCGCGGGCGCGCTCGATCTTTTCCGCTCCCGCGATGTCCACGACCCGGGCCAGGCGGGCCGGGGTCATGAGCATCACCTCGAGCAATGCCTTTCCCAGGTGGATGAAGCACCGGCGCGCCGTGCGTCGCACCCATTTCCGGTCGCGGTCGGGGAACGTCTCAGCCAGGTTCGTGAGCGTCCGGTTCCGCTCGCGCCGGAGCACCGCATAGGCAACGAACCCAAGCAGGCCGCCGACAAGAACCCCGAGGCGGTAGGGGACAACGCGGGAGAATAGCCAAAGCCCCCGGGTCAGCCAGATCAGGGAGACGCGGTCCAGGCGCTTGCGTACGTTGACGGCCACGTCGCTCATGCGCCGCGCCGGACCTCCCGGCGCTTCAGGAGCAGGTTGATGAACTCGCGCACCGCTCCCCTGCCCCCTCCCGTCTTGAGGACGAGATCGACCGCGGGCAGGATCGCGGGGTCCGCGTCCGCAGGAGCTGCCGTGAGCCCCGCGCGCCGCAGCACGTCCAGGTCCACCACGTCGTCCCCGATAAACGCAACCTCGTCGTCCCTGAGCCCGCGTGCGGCGAGAATGGCATCGTAGGCGGCCTTTTTGTCATGGACCCCCTGGTGCACCTCCCCGATGCCGAGCTCGCGCGCCCGGATGTCCACGACCTCCGAGCGCCTGCCCGTGATGATGCCGATCTCGATGCCCGCCCGCTGTGCGAGCTTGATCCCATGGCCGTCGCGCACATGGAAGGCCTTGCTCTCGTTGCCGCGGCAGTCCAGGATGATCCTGCCGTCGGTCAGGACGCCGTCCACGTCGAGCAGCACGAGCTTGATCTTCGCGGCCTTTGCCGCGAATCCCCGCGCTGCTCCTGCCGACTTGGCGCGCGTTGCCATATCAGACCACCCCTGCCTTGAGCAGATCGTGCAGATGAATGACCCCTTCGAGCCGCAATGCCGGGTCCGTGACGATCAGGCAGGTAATGGCATACTGCTCCATGGTCGAGACGGCCTCGGCTGCAAGCGCGTCCTTGTTCGCCGTCTTGGGGTGCGGGGTCATGACGTCTGCGGCATGCTTGGCGAGCAGGTTCTCACCGGTCTTCTCGGTCTTTTCCATCCAGCGCCGCAGGTCGCCGTCGGAGATGACGCCCACCAGGGTCCCCGCGGCGTTGACGACCGCCGTGATGCCCATCTTCTTCGACGAGATCTCGTAGATCGCGTCCTTGAGGAGCGTGGACTCGGTGACCGCAGGGATGGCGTCGCCGGTATGCATCAGATCCCGCACCCGGAGCAACAGCTTTTTCCCGAGCGATCCGCCGGGGTGGAAACAGGCGAAGTCCTCCTCCCGGAAGCCCCGCTTGTCCAGGAGCGCCACGGCCAGGGCGTCTCCCATGGCCAAGGCCGCCGTGGTGCTTGCCGTGGGCGCGAGCCCCAGGGGGCAGGCCTCTTCTTTGACTCCTACGTTGATCACCACGTCGCTGTTCCGCGCGAGGGTAGAATCGGAGTTGCCCGTAAGCGCCACGAGCTTGATGCCCAGCCGCTTGAGGGACGGCAGCATGCGCGCCACCTCCTCGGTCTCGCCGCTGTTCGACAGGGCGATGACCGCGTCGCCCCGCGTCACCATGCCCAGGTCCCCGTGGATTCCTTCCGCGGGATGCAGGAAGAGGGCCGGCGTGCCGGTGGAGGCGAGCGTGGCCGCGATCTTCTTTCCGATAAGCCCCGACTTGCCCATGCCCGTGACCACTACCCGGCCCTGGCAGCGCAGCAGGATGTCCACGGCCCGGTCGAAGGTATCGTCGATACGATCGATCAGCGCAGCCACGGCGTCTGCTTCGATCTTGAGCACCTGTTTTGCCCGTTCTTTCATCGTTTCACGATCCTGTCGATCTCCATCGCTTGTCGGAGCAGTTCCGGCAGGTCGTCGAGGCTCACCATGTTCGGGCCGTCGCACAGGGCCTTGTCCGGGCAGGCATGGACCTCCAGAAAGAGGCCGTCCACGCCGGCCGCGACTGCGGCCCGGGTGAGAAAGGGCACGAACTTCCGGTCACCCGACGACGCCGTGCCTGCGGCGCCCGGGAGCTGCACCGCGTGGGTGGCGTCGAAGATCACGGGCCAGCCGAAATCGCGCATGATCGGCAGCGCGCGCATGTCCGCCACCAGGTTGTTGTACCCGAACGAGACCCCCCGTTCGGTGATGAGGACCCGCTCGCTTCCCGCGGACAGGACCTTCTCGATGGCGTGGCGTATGTCCCAAGGGGCGAGGAACTGCCCCTTCTTGATATTGACGGTCTTCCCGGTCCTGGCTGCGGCGATCAGGAAATCGGTCTGGCGCGACAGGAACGCCGGCACCTGGAGCACGTCCAGGACCTCTGCCGCAGGGGTCAGTTCCTCGAACCGATGCACGTCCGACAGAAGGGGCAGGTCCAGCTCGCGGCCCACGCGGGCGAGGACGGCGAGCCCCTGCTTGAGCCCGGGGCCGCGAAAGGACTTCACGGAGCTTCTGTTCGCCTTGTCATAGGAGGACTTGAAGATGAAGGGGATGCCCAGGTCTGACGTGATCCGTTTCAGCCGTTCCGCGGCAGCGAGCGTCGCCTTCTCGGATTCGATGACGCAGGGCCCCGCGATCAGGGCGATCGGCCCGTTGCCGCCGATCGTCACGCCCCGGATGGTTACGGTCTTGGTCATGCACTCCTCATCACTTTACCGCAGAACGCAAAGTACGTGCTGCGGGCAAGAAAGAGATGATACCTTCATACTCGACGCTGCGGCTTACGCTGCATTGCCCGTCAACGCTTCCGCATCATATTCACACACGAAGAGAGATTTTAAAGGAATTTTCTTTGACGCATCCAATATCTCGATCCCGGTGATGTTCCCCTGCTGAGTCACGTCAAGATTCACGCCTTCTGCCATTTCGATTACTCCCGATGGCTTGAGGTCCGAAAGTTTGATATATGCAGCATCGACTTCTTTGTCGTAGGAAATCTTCATTTCGTTCGCTCCTTCCGTAATGGATATGCGGTCACGACGATTACTCTCTCGTCGTTTTGTACGGAAACAACCTTGAGCGAAAAACCGCACTTATCCGTAAGATCCTTGTTTATGGTTACTATCTTCTCCGAAGCAACGAGTCGTTTTGAAGCACATGTGATAGCGTGAGTATCACATCAGGCGCATCGATGCAGTATAAATTCATTCTTTGCTTTGCATGCCTCGAAAATACTATTTCCATTCTCCACCGAAACATTCTGCAAGATAATGGTTCTCCGTGGTCAACTCACTTAGGATGGCATGGGCAGATAGATAAAGTCAAAAGAGCAATTCACACCTTGCAGTATTTCACGCTTGGCTACATCTCGCCTATCCTTGATGAGACGATTACGTAACAGCCGTGTTACGTTTATTCTCGATCGCGGCCTTGATGAAGGCGGTGAACAGTGGATGGGGACTGCGCGGCGTGGATTTAAATTCGGGATGGAACTGGCAGCCCAGGAACCAGGGGTGGTCCTTGAGCTCCACGATCTCGACCAGTTCCCCATCCGGCGAAAGGCCGCTGATCACGAGCCCCGCCTTGGTCAGCGCGTCGCGGTATCTGTTGTTGAACTCGTACCGGTGCCGGTGGCGTTCCGCAATGTCTTGGCTGCCGTAGGCCGCGAAGGCGTGCGTGCCCGCTTCGAGCTTGCAGGGATAGGCCCCCAGCCGCATGCTGCCGCCCTTGTCCGACGCAAGGTCGCGTTTCTGTATCGATTGGGTCCGGTGGTCGTACCACTGCTCGATCAGGTAGATGACCGGGTTCGGCGACTGCTGGTCGAACTCCGAGCTGTTTGCGTCCTTCACGCCTGCCAGGTTTCGCGCGATCTCGATCACGGCGCACTGCATGCCGAGACAGATCCCGAAATAGGGGATTCGGTTCTCCCGCGCGTAGGTGACCGCGGCGATCTTGCCCTCCACGCCGCGGATGCCGAACCCGCCCGGCACGAGGATCCCGTCCATGCCTTTGAGCGCATCGGCGGGCCCCTTGCTTTCGATGTCCTCGGAATCGACCCAGCGGATGTTCACGCGCGCTTCGTTCGCGATGCCGCCGTGCGTCAGGGCCTCGCACAGGCTCTTGTACGCCTCCTTGAGGTCCACGTACTTCCCCACGAGCGCGATCGTGACCTCTAGCGCGGGGTGCTTGATCCGTTTGACGATCTCTTCCCAGACCGCAAGGTCGCGGGCAGGCGCCTGCAGATCGAGCGCCTCCACGATCCGGTCGTCGATCCCCTCCTCGTGCAGGTGCAGCGGGACCTCGTAGATCGTCCCGACGTCCTGGGCCGTGATGACCGCGTTCTCCTCGACGTTGCAGAAGAGCGCGATCTTGCGCTTCATGTCGCGCGGGATGGGCCGGTCGCTCCGGCAGACAAGGATGTTCGGCTGGATCCCGATGGACAGAAGCTCCTTGACGCTGTGCTGGGTGGGCTTGGTCTTGAGTTCCCCCGCGGCCGAGATGTACGGCACGAGCGTGAGGTGAACGTAGAGAACGCTCTGCCTGCCGAGGTTGTACCGGAGCTGCCGAATGGCTTCGAGGAACGGGAGGCTCTCGATATCGCCGATCGTGCCGCCGATCTCGACGATGACCACGTCCTCGTCCTCGGCGAGGTCCGTGATGGCACGCTTGATCTCGTCGGTAACGTGCGGCACCACCTGGACCGTGCCGCCGAGGTAGTCCCCGCGCCGCTCCTTGGTGATGACGTTATTATAGATCCTGCCGGAGGTGAAGTTGTTCTTTTTGCCGGCGGTGAAGCCCGCATAGCGCTCGTAGTGGCCCAGGTCGAGGTCCGTTTCGGCCCCGTCGTCGGTCACGAAGACCTCGCCGTGCTGGAAGGGGCTCTTGGTCGCGGGGTCTACGTTGATGTAGGGGTCGAGCTTCAGGAAGGCGACCTTGAGCCCCCGCGCCTCGAGCAGCGCGCCGATCGAGGCGGCGGCAAGGCCTTTGCCGAGTGAGGAGACGACCCCGCCGGTCACGAAGATGTACTTGGTACCGTTCTTTTTCCCGTTCATGGCCGTCTCAGCCCTCTTCCCATCGTCGCAGTATTGTACTCAAATCGTCGGGGATGTCAACCCCAAAGGATTCATAGGGAGTCACGATCACCTTGATCCTGCGGCCGTGCTCGAGCGCACGGAGCTGCTCCAGCTTTTCCGCATTTTCGAGCCTCGTCTGGGGGAGCGAGGCGAACTCCAGGAGGAATTCGCGGCGATAGACGTACAGGCCGATGTGGCGGTAGAGGACGACGCCCGCCGGGAGGGCGACCGCGGCCGGATCCTTCCCTGCCCAGGCGTCCCGTTCCCAGGGGATCGGTGCGCGCGAGAAATAGAGCGCGAAACCCTCGCGATCGAAGACGACCTTCACCACGTTCGGATCGACGATGTCGCGCGCCTCCCGGATCCGGGTGCAGAGCGTGCCCATGGGTATCGACGGGTCTTCGGCAAGCGGCGTCGCGGCCGCGTCGATCATCTCGGGCTTGATGAGGGGCTCGTCGCCCTGCACGTTCACCACGAGTTCGCAGGGGATCCGGGACGCGGCCTCGGCAAGACGGTCGGTGCCCGTGGGATGGTTCGCCGAGGTCAGCATCGCCTCTCCCCCGAACCCCCGGACCGCGGAAGCGATCCGCTCGTCGTCGGTGGCGACCACCACGCGGCCCACAAGGCGCGAGCGAGCGGTCCGCTCGTAGACCCATTGGATCATGGGCTTGCCCTTGATCGAAGCCAGGGCCTTGCCCGGGAACCGGGTGGAGCCGTACCGTGCGGGAATGAGGGCCACGATGCCGTCTCGTTTCATAGCCATATCGCGGCCTCCCGCCGCAGCCAATCTCCCCAGAGGGAGCCCCTGGCAAAAGGCCTCAGATCAACAGGACAAAACCAAACCTCGGAACCGCCAAGGCGCCAAGGATGCGAAGATTCTCTCCTGTTGATAAAATCGAACTAGATACGAGGATCACCGCGCAGCCAGCTCGTCACGGAAGTAGGCGATCGTCCTCCGGAGCCCGTCGTCGACCGATACGGCGGGTCGCCAGCCCAGCCGTTCCCCGGCAAGGGTGATGTCCGGCCTGCGCTGGGTCGGGTCGTCGGAGGGCAGCGGCTTGTGCTCGATCCGGGACCGCGACCCGGTCATGGCGACGATCTTCTTCGCCAGATCCAGGATCGTATACTCCTCGGGATTGCCGAGATTCACGGGGCCGGTGAAGCCGTCGGCGTTCATCATGCGCACCATGCCTTCGATCAGATCGTCCACGTAGCAGAACGAGCGGGTCTGGGCCCCCTCGCCGTAGACCGTGATCGGGTCTCCCCGCAGGGCCTGCACGATGAAGTTGCTCACCACCCTGCCGTCGTCCGGAAGCATGCGCGGGCCGTAGGTGTTGAAGATCCGCACGATCGCCACGTTCACGTTGTTCTGGCGATGGTAGTCCATGGTCAGCGTCTCTGCCGCGCGCTTGCCCTCGTCGTAACAGCTCCTGATTCCGATGGGGTTCACGTTGCCCCAGTATCCTTCGGGCTGCGGGTGCACTGCGGGGTCCCCGTAGACCTCCGAGGTGGAGGCGAAAAGGATCTTGCCCCGGACGCGCTTGGCAAGCCCCAGCATGTTGATCGTACCCATGATGTTGGTTTTGATCGTCTTGACCGGATTGTACTGATAGTGGATGGGAGACGCCGGACAGGCGAGATGAAAGATCCGGTCCACCTCGAGCAAGAGGGGCTCGGTCACGTCGTGCCGGAGCAGTTCGAACCGCGGGTTTGCAAGCAGGCCCTGTACGTTCTTCTTTCTGCCCGTAAAGTAGTTGTCGAGGCAGACCACCTCGTTGCCTGTTGCAAGCAGCCGCTCGCAGAGGTGCGATCCGAGGAACCCGGCTCCGCCGGTCACGAGTATGCGCATGCGCTATCTTCTCCCGATGCCGTAATAGGTGAATCCCATTTTGCGAAGTTCGTCCGGGTTGTAGATGTTCCTGCCGTCGAAGATGACCGGTTTCTTCATCAAGGCCTTCATCCGGGCGAAATCCGGGGTGCGGAACTCGCTCCACTCCGTCACGACCGCGAGCGCGTCCGCTCCGCGGAGCGTTTCATAATCGGTCTCCATGAGGGAGATGCGATTCCCGAAGATCTTCTTTGCCTCGGTCATCGCGACCGGATCATGGGCGCGGATCTTCGCCCCCGCGCGCAGAAGTCCGTTCATGACCACGATGGAGGGGGCTTCGCGCATATCGTCCGTACGCGGCTTGAACGACAGCCCCCAAACGGCGACGGTCTTGCCGGAGAGCGGTTTTGCGGGCTTTTTCCCCGGACGCGCCCCTTTCGCGCCGAAGTGCCGCACGATCATCTCAACGAGGACGGACTTCTGGCGCTCGTTCACCGATTCGACGGCCTGCAGCATCCGCGCGGCGATCCCGTTCTCTTTCGCGGTCTGCACCAGGGCCTTCACGTCCTTGGGAAAGCAGGACCCTCCGTAGCCGACGCCGGGAAAGAGGAACTCGAACCCCACGCGGCGGTCGTACCCCATGCCCTTGCGCACCTGGTCGATGTCGGCGCCCAGGGCTGCGCAGATGTTCGCCATCTCGTTGATGAAGGATATCTTGGTGGCCAGCATGGCGTTCGACGCGTACTTCGTCATCTCGGCGCTCCGCACGTCCATGAGCAGGACCGGCTTGCCGGTGCGCACGAAGGGCGCGTAGAGCTCCTGCATCATCGCGGCCGCCTTGGCCCCGTCCGCGCCGATCACGACGCGGTCGGGCTTCATGAAGTCGTCGATCGCGGCACCTTCTTTCAGGAACTCGGGATTGGAGACCACGTCGAAGGAGAAGCGCGTCCTGCCTTTGATCGCGGCCCGGATCTTGTCCGCCGTGCCGACGGGGACGGTGCTTTTGTCGACCACCACCTTGTAGCCGTTCATGTATTTCCCGACCTGGCGTGCGGCGGCAAGCACATACTTGAGGTCCGCGGACCCGTCTTCCCCCGGCGGGGTGCCCACGGCGATGAAGATGATGTCCGACTCGCGCACCGCCTGCTGCATGTCCGTGGTGAAACGTAAACGGCCGTTCGCGGTATTGCGTTTGACCAACTCCTCCAGGCCGGGCTCGTAGATCGGCACCTCGCCTGCCTCAAGTTGACCGATCTTGCGCGCGTCGATGTCCATGCAGACAACGCTGTTGCCGCTCTCGGCGAAACAGGTGCCGGTCACCAGGCCCACGTAGCCCGTGCCGATTACGGAAATCTTCATATTCCTCCCTTATCTCCCACGCTGCGAATAGTTCTTATCGATCCAATTCGCGTACTCGCCGGTCCGGACAGCCTCCACCCATTCCCCGTTGCCGAGGAACCAGGAGACGGTCTCCCGCAGTCCGTCCGAAAAGGTATGACGCTGCACCCAGCCCAGTTCCCTCTTGATCTTGTCGCAGTTGATCGCGTACCGCCGGTCGTGTCCCGGCCGGTCCCCCACGAAGGTAATGAGGTCCTGATAGGAGCGCGGTTTCGCGTCCTGCGTCAGAAGCCGCGGATTTTCCTTGGAAGGCCGCAACTCTTCCAGGATCGCACAGATGGCGCGCACCACCTCGATATTCTGCTTCTCGCACTCTCCGCCGATGTTGTAGGTCTGGCCCGGCCTCCCGTTCTGAAGGATCAGCCGGATCGCCTCGCAGTGGTCCTCGACGTAGAGCCAGTCGCGCACGTTCTTCCCGTCCCCATAGACCGGCACCTGCGCGCCGTAGAGGGCGTTCAGGATCGAAAGCGGGATGAGCTTCTCCGGAAAGTGATAGGGGCCGTAATTGTTCGAACAGTTCGAGATCGTGACCGGAAGGCCGTACGTATGAAAGTAGGCCCGCGCCAGGTGATCCGATGCGGCCTTGGACGCCGAATAGGGGCTCCGGGGATCATAAGGCGTGGTCTCGAAGAACTGCCCGGTCGCGCCCAGCGAGCCGTAGACCTCATCGGTGCTGATGTGATGAAAGCGCACGTCCGTTCTGTTCTGCCAGACGCGCCGTGCGGCCTCGAGCATGGTGAAGGTGCCATTGACGTTCGTTTCGATGAAATCCTTGGGTCCGAAGATCGAACGGTCCACGTGACTCTCTGCCGCAAAGTGCACGATGCAGGAGATCGCGTATCGGGCCAGGACCGCTGAGACCCGTTCATGATCGCAGATGTCGCCGCGCTCGAAAAAGTAGCGCCTGCCGTTGAATTGCCGGTCGATGTCCGCAAGGCTCCGGAGGTTGCCGGCATAGGTCAGCTTGTCGTAATTGACGATCCGCCCGATGAAGTCCGATCGGTTCAAAAGATGGCGGATGAAATTGGAGCCGATGAAGCCGGCGCCGCCGGTCACAAGGATGTTCGCGGCCGAGCAGTCGAAGGTCGCCGCGTCCCGCTTCCCTTCCCTATGCACCGGTCAACCCGCCTTTCTGCAAGAACGTCGTGACTGCCTCTTCCCAGGAGGGAAGCGTCACCCCCAGCAGAGAACAGATCCGTGCGTTGCTCATGGCCGAGAACTTCGGTCTTTGCGCCGGCAGGTTGAAGGACCCCATCGGAACGGGTCTGACGAATTTCTCGATGCCCATGGCGCGAAGCGCCGCCTTTGCCCATTCATACCGGGAGCAATAACCGCTGTTCGTGAGATGAAACATGCCGGTCACGCCTTGCTCCAGGGCCTTGAGGGTTGCATCCACGACAAGGCCGGTGAAGGTGGGGACGGAAAACTCATCGCAGGCGATCTTGAGGAACTCGTTGGTCCTCGCCCATCCCGTCAGCTTATACAGAAAATTCTGTTTTCCCGGCCCGAAGACCCAGCTCAGCCTGAAGACCAGGGCCGCGTCCGCTCCGGCAAGGGCGTTCCGCTCCCCTTCCAGTTTGCTCCTGCCGTATTCGTTCAGAGGATTGACCGCGTCGTCCTCGACGTAGAGCCCGTTCTCCTTTGTTCCGTCGAAAACATAGTCCGATCCGAAATGGACCAGTACGGCCTTGTTGGCGGCAGCTGCCTCGGCAAGGTTCCTCGGCCCCTCGGCATTCACGGCAAAGGCAGCCCCGCGGTCCTGTTCCGCCTTGTCCACCAGGTTGTAGGCAGCGCAGTTGATGATGACGCCGGGCCGGTACGCGGAAATCGCGTCGAGGACCGCTTCACGCCGCGTGATATCGAGCAGGGACTCGTCGGGCGCGACAAAGTCCGCGCCGCTCGACTCGAACCGGGAGAGAAACTCCCGGGCGAGCTGCCCGTTCTTTCCGGTGACAAGGTACTTCATAGGCCCGACTCGTAGGTGAAATCGTTATCGGCCTTGCGGAACAGGGGATTCACGCCGTCTTTTCCGGAAAGGACCGGGTTCGGCAGAGGCCAGGGGATCGCCAGTTCAGGGTCGTTCCAGATGATGCCGCGCTCGTCCTCGGGAGAGTATTCCGCCGTGCATTTATACAGCACCTCGGCGCTCTCGCTCAGGACCTGGAACCCGTGGGCAAAGCCCTTCGGGACATAGAGCATATGCCGGTTCTCCGCGGTAAGTTCGACGGCGACCCATTTCCCATAGTGCGGCGAACCTTTGCGGATATCCACGGCTACATCGTAAATGGCTCCTTGCATGCACATGACGAGCTTGCCCTGGGCGAGAAGGCCCTTCTGGTAATGGAGGCCGCGCAGCACCCCGCGCGCGGAGCGGGAATAGTTGTCCTGGACCAGGTGCTCGGCAATCCCTGCCTTGACGAACTCGGAATGCTTATAGAGCTCCAGGAAGAACCCGCGACCGTCGCCGAAGACCCGCGGTCGAATGAGCAGGAGCCCCGCGAGCCCGGTCTCGTCGAACTCAAAAGGCATTCGGCACCTCGCCTTTCGCGACCAGCGCGAGGTATTCTCCGTAGGAGTTCTTCCGGTGGTTTTCCGCGGCCCGGAGCAGGGTCTCCCGGTCGATGTATCCCAGCCGGAAGGCGATCTCCTCGATACAGGCGGTCTTGAGCCCCTGCCGCTTCTCGATGGTCGCCATGAACTCGCTCGCCTCGAGCAGGCTCTCGTGCGTCCCGGTGTCGAGCCAGGCGTATCCCCTGCCCAAGAGCTCGACGCGCAACCGCTTTTCCGCAAGGTATGCCCTGTTCACGTCCGTGATCTCGAGCTCGCCCCTGCCGGACGGCTTGATGCCCTTCGCGATCCTCACCACGTCGTTGTCGTAGAAATAGAGGCCCGTCACGGCATGACGCGACTTCGGGCGCTTCGGTTTTTCCTCTATGGACAGGACCCTGCCGCTATCGTCGAATTCCACGATGCCGTAACGCTCGGGGTCGTTCACATAGTACCCGAAGACCGTTGCCCCGCCCGCGGTCTGCACGTCCGCGACCGCCTTGCGCAGGAGATCGACGATCCCATGGCCGAAAAAGATATTGTCCCCCAGTACCAGGCAAACGGGGTCCTTGCCGATAAACTCCTCGCCGATCAGAAACGCCTCGGCCAAGCCGTTCGGGTGCTCCTGTTCGCGATAGGTAAAGCGGAGTCCCAGATCCGCACCGTCGCCGAAGATGTCGCGGAACCGCGGCAGGTCCAGAGGCGTCGAGATAATGAGCACATCCCGGATGCCTGCCAGCATCAGCACGGACAGGGGATAATAGATCATGGGTTTGTCGTAGATGGGCAGAAGCTGCTTGCACACTCCCCGGGTGATGGGGTAGAGCCGTGTGCCGCTTCCTCCTGCGAGGATGATGCCTTTCACAACGACGCTCCTTCGTGCCTTCGTTCCCGGCCGCAGCCGATCAGCCTTCCCGGATCCGTTCCTTGAGCTCCGCGGGCGTCACGGTCGCTGTCCCGACGACCCCCACGACGATCCCGGCCGCGTAGTTCGCGATGCGCGAAGCGTCAGCGGCATTGGCGCCGGCCGCCATGGCGAGGGTGAGCACAGCGATGACCGTGTCCCCTGCGCCCGTGACGTCGTAGACCGCCCGCGCCTTGGTCGGGATGTGCGTGACCTTGCCGCCCTGCGCGAAGAGGCTCATCCCGTGCTCCCCGCGGGTGATCAGCACCGCCTTGGACCCGACGCGCCGCAGCAGCGCGGCGCCGGCCGCGAGCAGGGATTGCTCGTCCTCGATCTCGATGCGGGAGCCGAGGGACGCCTCGGCTGCGTTCGGGGTCAGGATCGTGACGCCGCGGTACATGCCGAAATGGCTCACCTTGGGGTCTACGGAAACGATGACGTCTTTCTTGCGCGCGAGCCGCACCACCTCGCGGACGAGGTCCGCGGTCACCACGCCTTTGCAGTAATCGGACAGCACGATCGCATCGATCCCCTCTGCAATACTGCGCTCTACGAAGTCGCAGATCCGGGAATGCATCTCCTTCCCGATGCGGTCCTTGGTCTCCCGATCGAAGCGAACGACCTGCTGGTTATGCGCGATGATCCGGGTTTTGACGGTGGTGGGCCGTTCCGGATCGAGAATGATGCCCGAATCGTCTATGTCCCGGTCCTGGAGGAGCCGCATAAGCCGGTCTCCCGCGTCGTCCCGGCCGATCACGCCGCAGACGCCCACCCCCCCGTTCAGCGAACGGATGTTCTGCGCCACGTTCGCGGCCCCGCCCAAAAGAACGTTCTCGCGGGTCACGTTCACGACCGGCACCGGGGCCTCGGGTGAGATGCGCGAGACCTTGCCCCAGATATAGTGGTCGAGCACGATGTCGCCGACCACGAGGATACGGGCCTTGGGGAACCGGTCGACCCGGTCCGTCAGCCTCTTTTGACCGCCCGGTTGCGTCATGATCCGGATTGCACTCCTTCAATCTTCGTAAGGGTGGCCATGATCGAGCCGATGGATATCGTGCTTTTCATGAGCACCGGGATCCTCCGCGCGTCGTCGGTCAGCCAGATATAGATCTCTCCCTTATGCATGAATACACCTTCGTACTTGGGGTAGGTCTTGAGCTTTATGGTCGCGAACGCTCCCGCCGGGGTCGTGATCCGCTCTTTGCCGAGCGTGAAAACCTCGACGGACCAGGTCTTGTCGCCGTCGTGGACGTCCATGACGACCGGTTTGCCCACGACGAAGTCCTGCCGGGTCCTCAGATAGTAAAGCGCCGACAGGGCGTCCTGCACCCGTGCCGGCACGGGATAGGTCTTCGGAGCGTCATTGTTGATCGAGACCGAGACCGTGCCCGCGGCGAGGTCGTGGATCATAGTACGCTCGCGCTTCTTCCCCCCCAGGCTTTCCCGGAGCGAGTAGGACAGGCTGTACAAGTCCCGGGCGTCCACGACGCTCTCCACGAACTCCCGGACCGGATAGACGGCGTTCAGGAGGCCGACGCTGCGGGTGGTCGACTCGATGCAGTAGGTCGGCCGGTCGTCCATGGGTTTGCATGCCGTCACTTCCATCGTGGAGACACCCGCGGTGACGATATTCGACCAGCTGATGCTGTAGGTCAGTTTCTCCCCGGGTGCGAAGGCATGGTTCACCGTCCGGACGTTGTCGTGCATCGCTGCCGGATCTCCGGCCGCCGCACCCGTGAGCAGCAGAAGCGCGACCATCAGTGCCGCCGTTCTTTTCAGCATGCCATCGCCTTTCGCACCGCCGCAAAGACACGATGCACGGTCAGAGCTTCCATGCACTCCCGGGTGTCGCGGGGGCAATGCTTTTCTTCGCAGGGGACGCAGGGGAGGCCCTCGATCAGCACCTGGTGTCCTCTGCCGAACGGACCGGTTCGCCGCGGATCGGTGGATCCGTACAGTCCCACCACCGGGGTGCCGACCGCGGTCGCGAGATGGAGCGGCCCGGTGTCGGAACTGACAAGACAGCTGCAGCGCGCGAGGAGCGCGGCCGTAGCGGCAAGCGATAGGACGCCGGCTGCCCCATGGGCCCTGTTCCGCATGGTCCCGATGACCCCTTGGACGAGGTCCCGGTCCTCGGGCCCGCCGATGAACACCACCCCGGCATGCAGCTCGTCCGTCAGCCGGTCGGCAAGCTCGGCGAACCGCTCCGGGAACCAGTTCCGCGCGGGCCGGGCAGCGCCCACGCCGCAATTGAGCGCGATGAGCGGATTCTCCCCGCCCAAGTTTCGTTCCTGTAAAAAGCGGCCCGCCTCTGCCGTTGGCTCCGGACCGATGGTCAGCGAGATGTCGTCGGCAGGTCCCGCAATGCCCAGCGGCGCGAGGGTCTCCAGAAAATTCTCCACGGCATGCATGCGCTTGCCGCCCGGCTTGATGCGTTTCTCTTTCCGGTAAACCAGGGTCCGCTTGGCGCCGCAGATACGGCGGAGGATGAACGATCGCAACGAAGGCTGCAGGTCGACGAAGAGATCGTAGCGCTCCGTGCGCAGGCGCGCACCGAAGCCGATCAGTTCGGCAACGTTATTTTTCAGTCTCGATTTGTCGAATACGAGGACAGTGTCGATATCGGGCGATCCCTGAAGGAGCGACTGCAATCCCGGAGATACCACCGCGGTGACATGCGCTGAAGGATAGCTCCTGCGCAGAGCCTTCAATGCCGGCAGCGCCTGAAGGGTATCGCCGATGGCGCCCGGCTTGAAAAAAAGCACTTTCTCCATGGTCATTTTTGCGGCTCATTATAGGGTATCCCCCCTGATTTGTAAAGATAATTTTGGCTGAGGGACATTTCCCTTCTGTAATTATGAGGGACATCATACCCCCTGCCCCTGAAACAGGGTATGCTGACATTGGATGCATGCTTGTGCTATGATCGTACCGGAGAGCGGAAGGGAGCGCCCCCTCTCTTCTTGTCTTCGGAATTTCTCCGAGAAAGGACGGAATCGACTATGGCTACACCGACCGTTGATCTGGAGCTCTGCATCGGCTGCGGACTCTGCACCGAACTCTGCCCCAAGGTTTTCGAACTGCGTGACGACAAGGCTTGGGTCGCTGACCCTGCCGGATGCGACACCTGCGACTGCCAGCAGGCGGTTGACAGCTGCCCCGTAACCGCCATCGCCTTAGGATGAAGCGGCCCGTCTGAGTGTTCGTCCGTAAACCCGAGCCCCCGGCGCCTGCGCCGGGGGCTGTTCCGTCCCGTTCGAAGACATTTCCCTTGACAAAGCGGCCCGATCTTATAATATCTCTCTACGAAATCAACGGGCCGCTGTGGCGGAACTGGCAGACGCAAGGGACTTAAAATCCCTCGGGGGGAAACTCCCATACCGGTTCGATCCCGGTCAGCGGCACCAAAGATTCAATAGGTTCCCGTTCTTTCCTGCCCTTCGCACGGTCCCACTTCCCTACCCGTTATCGTATTTATCACAACCATCGAATGCGCGGCAACCGTGCAAATAGGCCTTTTCTTATGGGGTAATCATTGCGGCTATCGCCGCGCTCGGATATTCCACGGTGATCATGTTGATTTCATCGTTCTTCTCCTCGTCGGCTTCCCTGGGGAGATACGCCCGACAACGGCATCCTCCCCAGGATCAGATGCTCGCTCTGACACCTGATTTGCTCATTCCGACTCGTTCGCGCACCGTTTACGATCCTCGTTGGACACGCATTACGAAACGTTTCGGGCAGCCTTCATCTTTCGTTCGCAGGCCCGAGCACGAGCCCGCAAGGAAATAACGACACCTTTCTGGCGGCGAGTTCCGGTTGAGCGCCCACGAGATCGTACTTTTATCCCGGCCGACTGTTTTTGCAATAGCGCTAAGCTGGAACCTCCTGAGAGTAAGTTGGCAATGATCTCTCGTACTTCTTGGGTCAGGTGCTTATAGGGTTTTGGCATAGACACTTAGAGTATCATGGCTACCCCAACTATTGCACTTCGCTACAGAACTCGCGGTTGCAATAAATATCATTTTATGCAGATCGTTTTTTCATAACGACAAAATACTAGCCACGAATTGCTCCGCTTGTTTAGACTTCTGCCTAGCAAACTTAAATCTCCCACTAACTCTCTTGGCATCGTAGCCGCGGGATGGATCATCGGCGGCTACACCTTGCATTATCTGATCGAAATCGGCCCACCTCGTACTTGACAATCAATGCACCGATTCGTTAAGCTATTTAAATAACACTCCTATGCTCTCGTACTGATAGTGAGGAAAAGATCTATGCCCGTCACTACTCTGTTCGGCAGACGAAGCCGGCCGGTTTCTCTCATCCTTGGGCTCCTTCTTATCGCCGGCATCGGGGGAGTCGACTTCCTCTCGGGATACGAGCTGTCCTTTTCCCTGTTCTATGTGATCCCCATCGCGCTGGTCACGTGGCACTCCGGCCGCTGGCCGGGGCTTTTTGCGTCCTTCGTCAGCGCCTGCGCCTGGCTCTGGGCGGATACGGCCTCCGGCCACCCCTATTCGCACCTCTACATTCCCCTCTGGAACACCTTGATCCGGTTCTCCTTTTTCGTCATTATCACGGTCTTGCTGGCGGAAGTGGCTGGCATAATGGAACGGGAAAAGACCTTTGCGCGCATCGACTCCTTGACCGGCGCAACGAACTCACGCTTCTTCTTCGAGCTGGCGCAACGGGAATTGGACCGGCTCCAACGGTTCGCGCACCCCCTCACGCTGGTCTATATCGATCTCGACAATTTTAAAGCGGTAAACGACGAGTTCGGGCACGCCATGGGAGACGAAGTGCTCCGCACCGTGGCCCGGCATGCCGAAACGCACTTGCGCAAAACCGATGTCTTTGCACGGCTCGGCGGTGACGAGTTCGCAGTGCTCCTACCCCAGACCGATCAAGAAGCGGCGCGCACGGTACTCGCCAAACTGCATGGCGAATTGCGGGAGATCATGCAGGGCAATGCGTGGCCGGTCACGTTCAGCATGGGCGCCTTGACCTGCCTTGCGCCACCGCCCGCACTGCAGAGCGCCATCACCATGGCCGATGACCTGATGTACGCCGCAAAAAAAGAAGGCAAGGATGCGATCCGGTACGCCCGCTACCCCGACTCCGTGCGCAACTCAGGATAGACGTCGCCCCCGCCGAAACCGCCCGGCACTTTTCGCCACGCACCGGCTGCAGGGTATGCGGAAAATCACTCTCTCCCCAGCCGTGCCATTCACTTTACAGGAAGCCAACAAGGATGTATATTTGGAGAAAATCGTTCGAACAGCCGGCGACGCTTCTCTCTTTCATTTTTTGCAACGCTCCTTTTCGAAGGATGCACAAGAAAGTGTGGCTGCGATGTGGGGGGAACGTTTCTGTGGAAGATCCGTCGCTTCGCTAAAAGAATGGCACTTTGCCTGGAAGGCATGGTTTGTTCCGGAAACCATGCCTTTTTTATTATGTTGAAGCGAGACTCGGAGATGCCTTGGTACAAGGGAGGGAGGACCTGCATATGAAGACCGTCAACGCGGGATCGTTCCGGTACGTGGCAATCCTTATGTCCCTGCTATTGTTTGCAACAAACTGCGGCAAAGGAAGCAGCACAGCAGGCCCTCAAAACAACCCTCAGCCGCCGGCAGCTCCGACCAACGTTATTGCTCCAGGTGGCAGCAAAACATCCTAACGCTCTCCTCGACCTTGCAATTAACAGAAAGACCAAAAAGTAGTCCCAGCCTTGAGTTCACGAGAGGGGCCCCCACATTAGTCCGTTTCTGCTGCCCAATTAACTCCGGAATCTGCACACAGCCTTAAATGGCGTAACACGGTCAAATAGCCTTTTCAGTAAAATTCGAAAAACAGCCTATCATCAACGCGTCGTTTCATTTGACGCATTCCATGAGATGCTGTTAATCCATTCGCTCGACAACAGAACGTATTGCAGGAATTATATCTTCAAAAATATCATCCTTCAGTACATATGCGGCCGCACCGGCAGCGACTATCTGTTGACGAGAGAGATCATCTGCAAATACAGACATGCCGATAATCTTGGGGGGCCTCATTTGAGCGACTATCATGCGCGTAGCTTCGATCCCGTTCATAGTCGGCATCGATATATCCATGATAACAACATCAGGCCTATGGGATTCTGCCATGGAAACCGCTTCCAAGCCGTTTGCCGCCTCCCCAATAACTTCCATATTGTTCTGCTGGCTCAACAACCTGCGCAGTTCGCTGCGGATCGCGCTGTTGTCATCCGCCAAGAGTATCTTGATCGTCATTTATCGAGGCTGCCTTCGCCGGAAGTCTCGTTCCGGCTGAATAGGATACGCAGATTTTGAAGGAAGTAAGACGATGCGTCGCCCCAGCTCACGAGCCCAGCAGGGAGGGCATAGTGCCCTCCCTGCTGTCTGCCTGCTGTCTGCACTCGCGGCATTTTGATCAAATCCCTTCAAAGGTCATCGGTACTATCCTAACCACATTCGTCTTTTGCTCATCAATCCTTCACGATCTTTTCAATTTGCCTTTTGATCGCATCTAGATCGTGTCGCGAAATGGAACAGGATGATGCTATCGTATATGGCACCGTACAGTCATAATTAACTATGGACCCGGCTCTGTATGGCGCAACGGCTACGGAAAGCGATAAGGGAAGTTTATTATAATTCATCGTAAAGGTGTTTCTTTTTTCCACCCCTTTGGTTTGAGATCCTCCGTGAAGCAACCTGACGAAATTTGCATATGTTGCATCTGCACTGTATTTTGACTCGATCTTACCGGTAAGGTCGATAAACCGGACGAAATGCAATGTCTTGATTGCGTCGATTTTTTTAGCAATGTCCCGCTCAATAAAACTCGGATCGGCATATACTTCCTGCTCAAATCCCATAAAAGAGCGTCGCGGCACCACCCGGAGAGAATTCGGGAAGCCGACGGTAACCAGGTAAGCCTCTTTCTCTTCTTTTATACTCATGGGCAATTCCGCTATTGTATCTGTCGTTGTGTACGAGACAGCATACCCGCCGGTATCTTTTCTCCCGTGGTAATAGGTTATATCCAGTGCCCCTGATGATTCCTTTAGTCTTACACCATATACTTCATGATCGGTAACACCTGGCAATTCCCCTTGAAAATGTATTATCTGTTCACCACGATAGCCAGTCCCCTGAACAATGGCCATAAGTTCACGAGAAATATCGGCGCTGGTAATTTTTATCCCTTGCAAGTCTTCTTTCAATATCTTTATCTTTACCGTCTGTGGGGCACCAGGGTTGGTGATTTGCACGATCCGCGGTTTTATCGGCGCACAAGCGCTCAACATAACAGCAAATCCAAGGATTGCGACAAACAGGAGGCCAACCGAATTCTTCCTTAAGGTAGATCTTTTCATCGTTTTTTCTCCTTTCAATGCAATTGATCTCAAGGCGTCACGGTTATCGTGTAGGTCTGTTCGGACAGCATTCCGTATATTTCAATGATGTAGGTCGTGTTGGCGGCAAGGGTGCAGGAGTCTGTGTCGGACAGAAGGACGCCGCCGGGTATCGATTGGGCCGGATTGTCGGGGTTGAAAATAATGCGCTCAGGTATCGAGGTATTCGGGTTCAGGTCGGTAAGGGCTATCGAATACGGGCCTGCGGTCGTGGGAGTAAAGGAGTAATAGCTCCGCGCAGAATTACCGACCATGCCGTAGTGGGGAGTATTAAGCGTTAACGGTATGGGATTTGACCACGATCCCTCGCTGCCGCTCTGGAAGTGATCAGCCGTTATCGTATAGGTCGTGGCTGCGGTACTGCTTACGGCGACCAGATAGGAGGTTGAGGCCGAAAGGAACGGCGCATTGCAGACCGCCAGAGCGGTCGTACAGTTCGCCACGACGGATCCCCCCATCGACGTAATCAGGATCGTCAGCATCCCCCCGGCCGGCGCGACGTTGGTGAATTTCACGGAATACTCGTCGGCAGTGTTTGTGGTAAAGGTATATATGCTGGTCCCTCCTCCCGCCACACCTCCGTTATGCCCCGACCCGAGTGTGAGCACGACCGGGCCTGAGGTAGTCCCCTCATTTCCCGCATTTGCCGAGTTGTTGCTCGTTGTCCCGGAATTCCCCGACCCTCCGCAGGCCGATAGAGCCAGCACCAGGACAAAACAGAAGATGAATCCGCTGATCCGCTTCATTGGTCCCTCCTTGACGGTCTCGAATAATTACCCGAATTTCCATTCACTCTATGGGATGTAATATATTTATCTAATTCCTGCTGTCAGCATCTTTTATATAGCCAATGGGCAGAAAATGTCAAGATATTTCTGTCTGTCACATTGTTTATTCTTCCCCTGAAAAACCCTAAGATTGGTCCTCAGGGAGATGACCATGGAAATAAAACGTCTGGTAGGATCGCGCATCAAGCAGCTCCGGAAAGCCAAGGGCCTGTCGCAGGAGGTGCTGGCGGAAAAGGCTGACTTGAGCAACAAGTACCTGAGCAGCATCGAACGGGGGAACGAGAATCCCACCCTGGATACCTTCATCAAACTGGCCCAGGCCATGGATGTCGAATTTTTCGAACTCTTCCACTACTCCCGGGAACAATCCCTTCGGGACGCAAAGGCGTCTCTCATCGAGATGATCAAAAAGAGCGATAAAGAGAAGCTTGATCTCGCGAAAAAAATCCTCACGGTCCTGCATTACTGATCAATCATTTTCCTATTGCCCCTCATTGTGCATAAAAAAAGGCCCGGTTGTAATTTAGCAGCCGGGCCCTTGCGCATTCGATGCGTTCAGACTCCACTTATGTAAATACAAACCTATTGTGAATAGGTGACTAAATAAAATGAGATCAAAGAGCCCGGCCGAATGCTCCTATTTCGGCCGGGCTCCTATTCTTAGACTACGCTGCCTTTTTGAGATATGAGCATTCTTTCCGGTAGAAGCATTTTGCACACTTGCCGGGTCTCGGTGTTCCTGACGGAGCATTCCTCGTCCGTAAATGCCATTTCATCTGTTCGGATATCCAAGCGATCCTTTTCATGGAGGATCTGATAATTGGCGTATCTACGGTGAATAGGAACCGCTTGTCATTGCCATAACGAAGTTCGCCTCTTTTCACGTTCGTCGCCATCATTTCGGCCGCCAGTTGGACAATATCGGATCTTCTTGCCCGATCACCAATCACGGCGCTCTTGTATTCAGTGACCTTGTTGCCTTCCACGATATCGGGCTTTGCCGATACCCCGGCTTCGTAATTCCGATAGATCTTTTTGCTCTTTCCGTCGAGGTCCTGAGTCTTCACCCACCCCTCCACTCCGGCCGCCTGTTTTTGTTTCTGAAGCTTTCCGTGAACCAGCCGGATTACAATTATCGCGACAACCAAAATAACAAAAATAAGCATATGCTCCCTCCGATCATTAACGTTGTGAAAGCAACGAACCTCGATTGCTCCTTTTGGACCGCTTTCACTGCCTGCGACTGCATATTGTGCGATTCGACTCCCCACCTCCTGGATCTGGCGTTGCGCTTTCCGCCTATCGTTTTCTGCAGGTACCACTGTCGCGGACAATATTCCCACATGGAAAACTCCGATGCCTTGATGGTTTTTATTTTTTTCATCGATATCATCATCCTTTCACTGGTTGTCCTTTCGTTTGTCAGCTGCATTGACATCCTGTCCGACCTAAATCCGCTTTTCGTGCATATTTCCAAAAGCACATACGCCCCTTCTCCGACGATCAGCCGTATCTTTCTTAAGAACTGCCCCATCGATAACGGACGCTTGTGCATATGGTTTTTAATGATACTTCCCCCTAATACCCTCATCGAGAATCGAAAAGGCATTCTTCATAGCATCTCGCAAGAATTCATTTTCTTCGATGAGTTCGGCGTTAAGCTCATTCAAGGCTAAATGTTCGAGCCATAAAGCATATTGTTGCCAATCTTGCGGCTCTGGCTCCATTTCGACGTCTGTTTCTGCCTGGAAGCGTTGCCTCAGCATTTTTTTCCCCTCCAACATATCACTTACTCCCTTTCAGCTTTTCGTGGACGCTTTCGATCATTTTTCTGGTGATGATCTCTTTGGCGTCAATCTCCATGCCGCCTATTTCTTCTGCGCTGCGAACGGTAATCACACAGAAATCGGAACCGGACTGTTCTCGGCAGGCATTGAGCGGCAATTCATGGAATTGCTGAAATTCCGCATAATCGAGGGGTCCGGTCAATTTCTCCAGATATTCGCTATCTTCGCTTACCATATACATGGTCACCTCCATGTTTTTTTAATAAAGGGTTAACCGCAGACTGCTAAAATGGCTCAGCGCCAAGTGTTCCCATGAGTGTAAAATTTGCATCACTGTTGGGGTACCCATTCGACTATTTGAAGACGACACCTCCCTGGAGATTTCATTGACTAAATATTTACGTATTTAATTGTAGCAAAAGTCTAAGCGTCCGTCAAGTACATTTATTATATTATTGATTTACTTAATATTTTATGATACAATGGTGAAAAAGGAGCGGGAGGAACCCCATGAGCGAACGGAATACTTTTACGTTGCGGATCAGGCCGGACCTGATGAAATCCATAAAACTGATGTCTGTCGAGCGTGACACGACGATGTCGGACTTGGTGGAGGAAGCTATCGCGGAGTTTCTCAAGAAAAATACGGACAAGAAACAGTCAAAAAAGTGAAGCGTTCGTTGCTTCAGACTACCAGATATTCTGTATTTTGCTTAAAATCGACTAATCTGGCTTAACGATTTGATTTGAAATATAATTTCACTCCTGCTTTATGACGTCATTCCATCGAGCGAACATTGAGACTACGATGAGAGCAGTTTAGCTTCACCTCGCCGACACATCCCAGCAGTTTGATCCTTACCGGTTCGATCCCGGTCAGCGGCACCACGTATTCAACAGGTTAGGGTTCGCAGACTTCCCCTTCGCGCGGCTCCCCTCCCCAATTGTTATCGTGTTTGTCTCTGCCATTACATGTTCGTCATCTTTGATGGTCTCGTAAGAAGTCACGCGGCGTAGAGTGCCGCGAGGTGCATATTCCGCCATCGGAGGCTGATCTGCAACCTCATGGTGGTGGCAACGAGCTGTATTCGTTCTTTGACAGCGCAAAGAAGTGTAGAAATCGCGGCTAAAAGGGCCTGCTCCCTGTCCTTTTCCCTTTTTCGGAACGCCGCAGCCCGCAGGATGTTC
>JBJKRX010000029.1:0-14358 GCA_046704425.1 Nitrospirota bacterium | reverse complement strand
ACAGGATTACGGCCGACCACGCTCACCGGCGGCACGCAGTACGAAAGCTACACCGCAACGCTGACGGGTTCCGGGGGCACCTCCCCCTATTTCTGGTCCATCACGGCAGGCAGCCTTCCGCCGGGGCTCTCGTTGTTTCCTTCCGCATCGCCGTCGCTCACCGCCGATATTACCGGTATCCCGAACCAGACGGGGAGCTTCACCTTTACCGTTACGTTGCAGGATTCGGGCACTCCCCGGCGGAGCACCAGCAGGTCCTATACCGTATCGTTCACCGCAGGGCGCTGTACGTTCGTCGGGTCCAACAGCGGCGCGGTTTCGTTCGGGCAGATCGATCCTTCCGGAACCGGCACGCTCATCGGCGCGGTCACGCAGCAGGTTGCCTTTACCTGCAGGAACGGCATGGCATATACCGTTACGGCAAGCCCCGGGAGCGGCTGGGCCATGGTCCAGGGGGCGGATACGATTCCGTATACGCTCGACTTTCCCGCGAGCGGAACCGGGCTCGGCACCGGGACCTCCATCGATCTCCTGGGCGCGAACAGCCAAGTCCTGCAGTCTGACTATCAGAACGCGCAAGGCGGCCTGCATTCACAGACCGTGACCCTGACCGTCAGTTGGACGCAGGCCGGCGGGGGAGCGATCACGGCGACGGCCGACGTGAGCGGCACGATTCTCAACACCTGCACGGTAGCCTCGGAGCCCGGGAACCTGTCGTTCACCATCGATCCGTCTTTGAGCAGTGCCGTGAGCTCGGCAATCAGCAGTGCGACCATACGGTGCACCAATAACGCGCAGTATACCGTGACCTGCGGAAGCACGAACGCAGGATACTTACAGGACGTCTCCGGCGATGCCATCCCCTATACCTTCAATTGTCCTGCAAGCGGCCTGGGGATGGGGTTCAGTACCACCGGCACCGCCATCAGCCTGGCGACGAGCGCTACGGTAACGCAATCCGATGCGGCCGATAAGCCCGCCGGCGACTATACCGATCGGGTGACCGTAAACATCGGCTACTAATGCAAGACCGCCATGGTCATATCCCGGGGCGGTGGCCGTCACAGGAGAGTCATGGCAGTCATCGCGGTCGGCGCGCAAGATCGCCGGAGCATTTTCGCTGAGGAGAAAAAGATGAAGCCCATTGTCCGCCATGCCGGTCGCCAGCTCTTCGCGGGTCTCCTGTGCCTTGTCGCGGTGCCGCTCCTCGCCGGCCGTGCGCAGGCATCGAGCTTCAGCGTCTCACCCATGGCCCTGGATCTGAGCGCCAGCGTCAGGAGCGGGGCCTTCACGGTCGTAAACAGCGACACGGACAAGCTCGATTGCCAGGTCAACGTCAAGGCATGGTCGCAGGACGCGTCAGGCAAGGACGTGTTCACCGACGCGGGGGACATCGTGTTCTTCCCCAAGATCATGACCGTGGAGCCGAACGGACAGCGGGCGATCCGGGTAGGGGTAAAGATCCCTGCTACGACCGCGGAAAAGACCTACCGGCTCTTCGTCGAGGAGATCCCTTCACCCAAAAAGCCGACCATGGTGAAGAAAGCAGGTAATATTACCGCCGGGCTCAGCATTGCCTTCCAATATGCCGTTCCGATCTTCGTCACACCGCTCAACCCCCGGGAAAGCGGCGAGATCGATTCCTTTTCCCTGTCCCAGGGCACGGTCAAGGCCTCGGTGAAGAACACCGGCAACGTGCACTTCAAGCTGCTGACCGTGACGTTTACCGGCAGGAACGCGGCCGGGACCGAGCTTTTCTCGAAAGAGATCGGCGGGTGGTACGTCCTGCAGGGCATGGCGCGTCCCTATGCGGCCGCCGTTCCGCAGGACGTGTGCGCGCGCCTTGCCGTGATCGACGTGAAGGCCCAGGCGGAGAACTTCGAGATTACCGGGACCCTGCATGTGCAGAAAAAAATGTGCGAACAGTAATCCCCATCGGCAACACGTCCCGCCGTTCCTCCCCGCTCTCGTCCCGTTTTTCCTTTTTTTCGTGATCGCAGCCCCCCTCGCCGCACAAGAACCGCCGCCCGGACCTCCGGCGTCCCCGACGACATCCGCGTCTTCCGCGTCGTTGCCGTCATTCGAACAACCCGTCACCCAGATCGTAGTGAGCGTGCGCGTGAACAATCAGTCCAAGGGCGACTATTTCGTCTATCTTGACGACGGCGGGCATCTCTACCTCACGAGGAAGGACATGGATACGCTGCATCTCAGCTATCCCGCGGCGAGCGCCGTTCTGATCCAGAACGCGCCCTGCGTACCGCTCGCCGCGGCACGGGACACGACGGCGTCCTTCAACGAAGACACGCTGACCGTATCGATCATCGGGAAGACCTCGGAGTCCGAGAAAACCGTCATTACGATATTCCCGTATCAAACAGCGCCGAAGGAAGTCTACTTTCCCCATGAGACGAGCGCGTTTCTAAACTACGGACTGACGTATGGGTATGCCGATCCCTCCGGCTTTCAATCGTTCTCGCTGGCGGACAAGTTCGGTCTGCACCGGGGCCGCGTGTTCGTCACGTCCGACAGCCTGTTCACCAAAACGCCGGACACGCAGCAGTTCGTGCGCCTGCAGAGCAGCGCCACCTACGAGCGCAGGCAGGACATGCAGTGGCTGGTGCTCGGGGACCAGATCGCGAGCTCCGGCGGCCTGGGTGGAAGTGTGAATCTGGGGGGGATCGGGTTTTCGAAGGTCTACCGGATCGATCCGTATTATCTCACGCAGCCCGTCTTCAATCTGCAGGGGGTCGCCGCCTATCCGTCGCAGGCCGAGATCTACCTCGACGGGAGGCTGGTGGGCAGGCAGAACATTGCGCCGGGCACCTTTTCCCTCAACAACATCTATTCTTACGCCGGCACGCACAACGTCGAGGTCATCCTCCGGGACCCCTTCGGCCACGAGCGAAAGATCAGCTATCCTTTGTATATCAATCCGCAGCTTCTGCGCGCAGGCCTGCAGGAATACAGCTATAATCTCGGTTGGAAACGGGAAGAGTATGGGATCTCGAGCAGTGATTACGGCAAGCCGGTGTTCTCCGCCTTTCATCGGTACGGCGTAACAAGCAGTCTGAACATCGGGGCACGTGCCGAGGGAGGGGACGGCATATACAACGGCGGCGTCTCACTCGCCTTTGCCGTGCCGCGTCTGGGGGCATTTTCCCTGGACCTTGCGGAAAGCCGGGCAGACAGCACGCGGGGCTCGGCTGGTTCGGTTCAGCATTCGTATCAGCTCGGCACCTTCAGCACCAGCGCCCTCGCACGCCTGTACTCCCGTTCCTACGCGACGATCAACGGCGTTGCGGGCGAAGACGGGACGCGGCTCGAAACGAGTCTCGGCATCGCGTTCCTGCTCGCCGAGCTGGGAGGCGTATCGCTCAATTATGCCAGGCAGCAGACGTACTCCGGAGCGGACACGGAAAGCGCCGGCGCCTCGTTCTCGCGGGGGCTGTCGCGGTCCGTAAGCCTGTATGCAAGCGCAACCGAAAACCGGGCCGCGCGAAAGAACTACGGGGTGTACGTGGGAGTCACGATCCAGTTGGGGAGCGACGTACGCGCCGCCGAGGCGTACAGCGAGACGGGATCGAATGGCCTGCTCAGCCTGACGTTCCAGAAGGACCAGCCCCTCGGCGAGGGCCTGGGATATAACGGGACGATCTCCCAGAGCACGAACGGCGCGCTGGCGATCACCACCGTCGCCCCCAACGTACAGTACAACGGGAGATACGGCATCTACTCCGTGAGCGCAACGGAGCAGGACGCGGGAAGCGGGTACACCGGCTCCTCCACGGTCTCTGCCGCCGGGTCCTTCGTCTACGCGGGCGGATTCACCGGGGCCGCGCGACCGGTGCAGGACAGCTTCGGGATCGTGATGCTGGACGGGGTGCCGGGCGCGGAGGTGAAGGACAACGGCCAGGTGATCGGGACGACGGACGCCTCCGGGGAGCTCGTCGTGCCGACGCTCACGTCGTACAGCGAGAACAAGATCACGGTGGACGTGAAGAACATCCCGATGAACTACAGCATCGCGGGGGTGAACAAGGCGATCTCGCCCTCGCTCTGGAGCGGGGCCTGCGTCGGCTTCGACGTCACGAAGGTGCAGGCCGTGTACGGTCGTCTTCTCCTGGTGCAAGGCGGCAAGCGGACGCCGATCGAATATTACGAGGGGACCCTCCATGCAGGGAACCGGGCCGTCACCTTCCCGACCGGCCGGGGCGGCGAGTTCTATCTCGAGAACACCCTGCCCGACGAGCAGGCCGGCAAAGCGCAGGACGATCAGAGTTGCAAGGCCATGGCCGAGCGGGAGGCACGTCCGCCGCGCGCCATTCCCCCGGGGGCCTATTCAGCCACCGTGGGATACTCGGGCGGGTACTGTTCGGCTATGATAACGTTCCCGGAGAACGAAGAGGCGATCACCGACCTGGGAGACATCGTCTGTACTCCGATCAAAGGCACGCAAAAATAACGGCTGAAAAGATTTTGCCCGGCGAAGATGAGCGGCGACGCGGAAGAACGCTCGAAGCCCCGAGCACGGTTTTGAGCTTTATGCTCCGGTGATATGTGGTTCCCAGATTCAAAACTGCCGGAGAGTAGTGTGTCCCCCCGGGATTCCGCGGCGAGGATGAGAAAAACGCATAACAAGTATTATTTGCATTGACCGAATTTTTTTTATTGAAAAATGCATTAATTTATGTTATACTCTTGTCGAAAGGTGGAGCGGGGAACAGGGCAATCCCGGTGATGGTTCTATCTTTTTGATTAATAAGGTGATTTATGAGTGCAGCCCTGATGGAAATGAAAAAAGGATCGCTCCCATACGGGATCTCGAAACGCCGCATCGGCAGGATCCTGCTCGAAGGCGATTTCATCAGTCACCGAGATCTCGAAGCGGCGGTAGCGCTCCAGGCGGAAACGAACGACCGGCTCGGCGAAATTCTGGTCCGCATGGGCGTTCTGGACCCGATTGAGCTGAGGGCCGTTCTCGCCATCCAGAAGACCCTCTCGACTCCGTCGGAGGCGGCAAAAATGGCCGCGGGCGTCCGGATGATGCTTGGCGAACTCCTGGTCGCGGCACAGCGCCTCACCCAGGAACAGGTCGACCTTGCGCTGCGGGAGCAGGAGCGGACCGGAGAAAAGCTCGGGTCGGTCCTGGTGCGCACCGGCCTGCTGACGCAGATGGAGCTCGATGCCGCCCTTGCCTTCCAGGCGCGTCAACGCGGCGCGGCCCCGGCTGCGCACACGCTCCGGCTCGGCGAATTGCTGGCCGCCGAGGGCGTGATCACCCGCGAGCAGCTTGATGACGTCCTGAAGCGCCAAAAGAGCGCCAAACAGCCGAAGAAGATCGGCGAGCTGCTGGTCGAAGCCGGCTATCTCAAGCAGTACCAGGTCGATGCAGGGTTGCGGCTCCAGCACAAGCTTGTGACCGCGGCACTGGTCGCGGCCCTTTCCCTGGCGAGCCTCGCCGGGGTCGTGCCGGAGGCCCATGCGGGAGGCCCGGGTCTGACCGCCACGATCGGCATCACCGCCACGGTCCGCGAATACATGAACATGCAGGTGCTCACCCAGTCGCCCGAGCTGGTCGTGACGAACGCGGACATCCGGCGCGGATACGTGGAGGTTCCCTTCGCATCGCGCATCCGCGTCAAGACCAACAACGCGTCCGGGTATCTGCTGGGATTCGAGATCATGTCCGGTCCGGCCCCCCTGTTCGACTCCGTGAATGTGACGGCGGGCGGCAAGGAGTTCCAACTGGCGTCCTCCGGGGGCTGGATTCCCCAGCCCTATGTCCGGGGAGGCGAAACGCTCGATATCAGTTATCGCTTTATGCTCTCGCAGGGCGCACAACCCGGCACCTATCACTGGCCCCTCGTCCTTTCCGTCAATTCCCTCTGAGGACCGCAGGTCCGAATCCGTTTGAATTTCCCGCGCGAGTTTGCTACTATGACGCTCGAGCGGGCAGGCGTGCAAACCGCAAGCTTGAAAGTCAAGAAGCCTCTATGTTCTCTTTCACCCCGTACATCGTGCTCCCGCTTTTCTCCGCGATCGTCACGTTCGCGGTGGCGCTCTATGCCTGGCGCAGAAGGGGCGAGCCCGCAGCGTCGGCGGTATTCCGGGCCATGCTGGTCCTTGCCCTCTGGTCAGGCCTCTATGCCCTGAACCTGTCGGCAACGCACATTGCCGAAAAGGTCTTCCTCTCCCGAGCCGTCCTGCCTTTTTACGCACTCGCCGGAATCGCAACCCTTGCCGTAGCGGCCGAGGTGACTGGCTTCGGCAGCCTGCTCTCGCGCCGTCGCATTGCGCCTCTCCTCGTGCTCATTGCCGTCCTCGTGTTCGCGGCCTGGGCCGAGCCCATTCACTATATGATCGTGCAGCACGGTCCGCCGGCGCTGCTCGTTTCTCAGGCAGGGCCGGTGCGGCGGACTTTCGCGGTGTTCGTTGCGCTGCTCGTAGTCGCAGCCGTCGGCGTGCTGCTCGCGGGGCTCCAACGGCGGACCGTGGCCTCGCGCAGCGGCGTCGCCCTGATCATCGTCGGGACGCTCGTGCCGCTTCTGACGGAATGGCTGGCCCCCCCCGCGATCAGGGGGATCGGTCCGGCGGCGTCCCTGTTCTGGTTCACGGGCTGCTGCTACACGCTGGCCGTCTTTCGGCACGGACTGTTCGAGGTCGCTCCCGTGGCACGGGCCGCGCTCTTCGACTACCTGGGCGATCCCGTGCTGATCTTCGATCCCAAGGGCGGACTGCGGGACTGCAACCGCGCGGCACAGGTCCTGCTCCGCCCGGGCCGCAAGGCCCTGTTTGCCGATCTGCGCGCCGCGCTCGTGCGTCGTCTGCCGTCCCTCCCGACGTCGCTCGCGAACGCGGCATTCACCCTCGACGATTCCGTCGCGGACTGCGAGGAATCGGGGCGGTTCTGGCAGATCAAATCGTTGCCGCTGATGAAGGGCGGCTGGATGATCGGGACCCTCGTGCAGCTCCACGACGTCTCCTCGCTCAAGCAGAGCGAACTGGAATCGCGCCGGGCACACGAGGCAGCCCAGGCCGTCGCGAACGCCAAGACCGCCTTCCTCGCGAACATGAGCCATGAGATCAGGACCCCGCTGAACGCCATCATCGGGATGACGGGCCTCACGCTCGACACGGACCTCACGGCCGAACAGCGGGAATATCTGGAGACCGTCAAACAGTCTGCCGGCTCGCTCCTGCTGCTCCTGAACGACGTGCTCGATTATTCCAAGATCGAGGCCGGCCGGCTGGATCTCGAGGAGATCGATTTCGACCTCTCCGCCGTCCTCGCAACGGCGGAGAAGACCGTTTCCTTCCAGGCGAAGGAAAAGGGACTTCGCATCGAGCGGCGTGTGGAGCCGGGCACGCCCGGCGCGCTTCGGGGCGACCCGGTGCGCCTGCAGCAGGTCCTGATGAATCTTCTGGGGAACGCGGTCAAGTTCACGGCGCGGGGTTCGGTGTCGCTCACGGTCGCCCGCGAGGAAACGGACCGGGCCGCGGGTATTCGGCTGCGCTTCTCGGTTGCGGATACGGGCATCGGCATTTCCGCGGACAAACTGCAGAGCATCTTCGAGGAATTCACGCAGGCCGACGGGTCGATCACGCGGCGCTACGGCGGCAGCGGCCTCGGTCTCAGTATCGCCCGCAGCCTGGTCCGGCTGATGCAGGGCGACCTGCGCGTGCAGAGCGAACCGGGCAAGGGGAGCGTGTTCTCGTTCTCCGCAGGCTTTCAGCCGGTCCTGGCGCCGCCCGCGCCCGGAGGAGGGACGGCCGGTCCGGTCCTTGCTCCCGCGCCCCCGCGTCCGCTGCGCATCCTCGTGGCCGAGGACATGGCGACGAACCGTACGCTCGTGACACGGCTGCTCGAACGGCGGGGCCACCGGGTGGTCGCGGTGTCCGACGGACAGGAGGCGGTCCGGACGCTCGAAACGGACGACTTCGACGTGGTGCTGCTCGACGTGCAGATGCCCGTCATGGACGGCCTGGAGGCGAGCCGGACCATCCGCGATCCGCAGTCGCGGGTCCTGCGGCACGATGTGCCGGTCGTGGCCCTTACCGCCCACGCACTTGCCGAGGACCGCGAGCGCTGCCTGCAGGCGGGGATGAACGAGTATCTCTCCAAGCCGATCGTCCCGGACCTGCTCATCCGCACGGTCGAACGCTTCGCCGCGGATGAACGAGCGGACGACGGACGATCCGGCGTTGCCGCGCCGCCGCAGCCTACGGAGCCGGGCAGGGGGACGGTGAACGTCGGGGAGATCAAGACGGCGCTCGTCGCAGCGTTTCAGGGCGACCGGGACCTCGCGGAAGAGATCTGGCAGACCTTTACGGACGAAGCGCCGCGGCTGCTCGCCGCGATCGGCGAGGCCCTTGCGAAGCACGACGCGCATCTGGTGGCGTTCAACGCCCATACGCTCAAGAGTGCGGCGGGAGCCGTGGGCCTGCGCGCGCTGCAGGAACGCGCCGCCGCACTCGAGGTTCTGGGCAAGGCCGGGAGCCTGGAGAATGCAGAGATGCTGTTCGCGGAAATGAAGCGGATCATGGAAGCATGTACGCCGACGGGCGGGTAAGCCGGCACGCCGGCAAGCGGGAGGGAACGGCATGGACAAGATCCTGATCGCCGAAGACGAGAAGGTGACGCGCATCACGCTCACCCGTCTTCTGGAAAAAGAGGGCTGGCAGGTGCTCCAGGCGAACGACGGCAGCCAGGCAATCGAGCTGTTCCGACGCGACGCGCCCTCCGTCGTGATCCTGGATCTCATGATGCCGGTCATGAGCGGGATCGAGACGATCCGGATCATGAAAGAGGTCGATCCCTCCGTGCCGGTCATCATCGCAACCGCGAGCGGCGACATCTCCACGGCCGTGGAGACCATGCGGCTCGGGGCCTACGATTTCCTCGTGAAGCCCGTGGAGCCGGGCAAGCTTATCATCGCGGTCCGGCGGGCGCTCGAGAAGCACCGCCTGGAGCGTGAGCTCAGCCGGCTGCATACCTCCGAGAACGCCTCGCTCGAGCGCTTCGCCGGCAGGTCGCCGGCCATGAAGCGGATCGCCGAGCAGCTCAAGCAGGTGGCGGCCACGGACTTCTCCGTGATCATCCAGGGCGAGACCGGGACCGGCAAGACCCTGCTCGCCAAGATCCTGCACAACATGAGCATGCGCGCGGACAAGGAGTTCGTCAAGATCGACCTGGGCTCTCTGCCCGAGACGATCATCGAGAGCGAGCTCTTCGGGTACGAGAAGGGCGCCTTCACCGGGGCGGTCCAGGCGCAGAAGGGGTTCTTCGAGGTCGCCGACAAGGGCACCGCCTTCCTCGACGACCTGGAGAACGCGCCCCTCGCGGTCCAGAGCAAGCTTCTGAGCGTGCTCGAAAGCCGCGAGGTCAGCCGCCTGGGCGGCAGGAAGGCCGTCGCGCTCGACATCCGCTTCCTCGCCGCCACGAACACGGACATCCAGAAGAGCGTCCGCGAAGGCCGGTTCCGGGAAGACCTGTTCTTCCGGCTGGGCGAGTTCATCATCACCCTGCCGCCCCTGCGGGAGCGGCTCGACGACCTGCCGTTCTTCATCGAGCGGTTCCTCGAATCCGCGGACCAGGAGCTGAACCGGCCGGTCAAGGCGGTGAGCCAGGCTGCGATCGAGCGCATGAGGCAGTATGCCTGGCCCGGGAACCTCCGGGAGCTCAAGAACGTGGTCCGGCGAGCGGTCCTGCTCTCGGGCGGCAAGGAGATCGGGCCGGACCACATCGAGTTCCTCCTGGGGCGGGGCGAGGAGCATCCCGACGAGGGGCAGCTGATGCCTCTGCGGACGGCCGTGGGCGGTGTCGAAAAGAAGCTGATCAAAAAGGCGCTCGAAACCACGAAGGGCAATAAGGCGGCCGCAGCGGAAATTTTGCAGATCGACGTGAAGACGCTCCGCACGAAGATGGCGGAGCACGGAATCGAGTAGCAACTGCAACGGGAAAGCTTGCAAGCGGGTAAGCCGGGAAGCCGACAATCCTGCACGCGACAACTATGACCATCCACCGTTCCCTCCTGTTCCTGTCCCTCGCGTTCCTCCTGCCTGCGGCGGCGCCGTCGGCCCGGCCCGCGGTCCTGACCGTGGGTGCTGCGAGCTTCTACGACCTGGCGCCCTATTTCACCTTTGTGAAGGACCCCGGCGGACGGCTCACCGCGGACGACCTGGTGCGGCCTTCCCCTGCCCTCCGATTCCAGCGCCCCGAGGGTCCGGAGGTCAACTTCGGCTATTCCCATGCAGCGTACTGGCTCAAGGCCGTGCTGCGCACGCACGGAAACAGGTCCGAACCCTATCTGCTCGAGATCTCCTATCCGACCCTGGACCATGTGCGCGTGGTCCTGGTCGGCCCGCACGGGGCCCGGCAAACGAGCGAGGCGGGAGACCTGCAGCCGTTCGCCCAGCGGCCCTATCGCCATCACAATCTCGTCTTTCCGCTTTCGATCCCGCCGGGCGGGGACGCCGTGCTGCTCATCCGCGTGCGGTCCGAGGGCAGCCTCACGGTGCCCGCCACGCTCTGGCGCGAGTCGGCCTTCTACCGCCACAGTCTCGACGAATACGCGATCCTGAGCCTCTACTTCGGCATCCTGGCCGCGCTCTTTCTGTACAACCTGCTGCTCTACTGGTCGTTGCGCGACGGGGTCTACCTGGCCTACGTCTGCTTCGTGGCGAGCATGGCGGTGGGACAGCTCTCCCAGTGCGGACTGGGCAACGAGTACCTCTGGCCCGCCTATACGGCATGGGGCAACATCGCCTATCCCAGCGGATTCGCCGCCACCGGCTTTTTCGGGGCGCTCTTCACGCGGCTCTTTCTCGACACGCGCCGGAGCGCTCCCCGACTGGACCGGGCCATTACGGCGCTCGCCGCAGGGTTCGCCTTCGCCGCGGTCTCCCCGGCATTCCTGCCCTACCAGACCACCGCAATCCTCACGTCGCTGTGCGGGATCTCGTTCTCGATCGTCGCCGTTGCCGCGGGCGTGGTCTGCTACGTGCAGGGCAATCCCGGGGCCCGGTGGTTCCTGTTGGCCTGGACCCTCCTGCTCCTGGGGGTCGGGATGCTCGGTTTGCGGAACTTCGCGTGGCTGCCGACCACCTTCGTCACGAGCTACGGCATGCAGATCGGGTCCGCCCTGGAGATGCTGCTCCTGTCCTTCGCCCTTGCCGACCGCATCACCCAGGTGCGGCGGGAGAAGGACGCGGCCCAGCAGACGGCCCTCCGGCTGGCCGCGGAAAAGGAACAGGAGTCGGAGAACAAGGCGCGGGAATGGGAAGAGACGTTCAACTCCATCTCGGACATGGTCATCATCCTGGACCGGGACTACCGCATCATCAAGGCGAACCGCGCCGCCGCCCTGTTCCTGGGTGCGGCTCCGGAGGGGCTTGTCGGCCGGACCTGCTACAGCCTGCATCACCGGGACGGGTGCCGCCCCGACGCCTGTCCCTGCGCGATGACCTTCGGCAGCGGGACGGCCGGGACGCGGGAGTTCTTTGAACCGAAATTCGGGAAATTCCTGGAGGTGAGCACCTCGCCGATACTGGACCGCACGGGCGCGGTGATCGCGGCGGTCCATATCACGAAAGACGTAACGTGGCGGAAGAACATGGAGGAGGAGCTTCTGCGGACCCAGAAGCTCGACTCCCTCGCGGTCCTGGCCGGGGGCATCGCGCACGACTTCAACAACATGCTGACCGTGATCATGAGCACCGTGACCCTGGCGAAGATCTACGCCGGGGGCGATTCGCGGGTCACGGCAAAGATCGAAGAGGCGGAAGAGGAGATCATCCACGCCCGCGACCTGACCGGCCAGCTCCTGACCTTTGCCAAGGGCGGGGCGCCGGTCAAGCGGCTTTCATCGCTCCCGGACCTGGTGCGCGACACCGTCGCCTTCTCGCTCAAGGGCTCGAATGTGGCGAGCGCCTTCACGATCGCCCCTGACCTCTGGGCGGCGGAGATCGACCGGACCCAGATCAGCCAGGTGGTGAGCAACCTGACGATCAATGCGATCCAGGCCATGCCGAACGGGGGGCAGCTCCGGGTGAGCGCGGACAACGCGGACCTGAACGAAGGCGACGACGTGCCGCTTCCGCCGGGCCGCTACGTCCGCCTGGTCTTTGCGGATGCAGGGACCGGGATCGCGGCCGAAAACCTTCCCCGCATCTTCGATCCCTTCTTCACGACCAAGGAAGGCGGCAGCGGCCTGGGGCTTGCGACGAGCTATTCCATCGTGAAAAAGCACGGCGGGAGCATCGACGTCCTGTCGCAGCCCGGCGCCGGGGCGCGCTTTACCATCTACCTCCCCGCCTCGATCGAGACCGCGCGGGAGGCGCCGCAGCCCGCAGGCGCGTCGCGAGCGGGCAGCGGCAGGGTGCTCCTGATGGACGACGACGAGAAGCTCGCAAAGAACGTGGGCGAGATGCTCGAGACCCTCGGGTACGAGGTGGAGCTCGCCCGGAACGGCGAAGAGGCGATCATCCTCTACAAGCGGGCCCTGGCCCTGGCGCGGCCCTTCGCCGCAGTGGTCCTCGACATGACGGTCGCGGGCGGCATGGGGGGCAAGGACTGCATCGCCGCGCTGCGGGAACTCGATCCCGGGGTCGCGGCGATCGTGGTGAGCGGCTATTCCGAAGACGCAGTCCTTGCCGACTATGCGGCCTTCGGGTTCCGGGACGCGCTGTCCAAGCCCTTTACGGTCGAGGATCTGCAGGAAAAACTGTCCGCACTGACGGGACGACGGGAAGGAAGGGCATGATGCACAAGATCCTCGTGGTCGACGACGAAGCGAAGCTCCGGAAGAACCTCTGCGAATTCCTGTCCTTGAACGGCTACGGGACCGCGGAGGCGGGCGGGGGAGAGGAGGCCCTGGAACGGTTCCGGGCCGAGCGCCCCTCCGCGGTCCTGCTCGACCTCGTCATGGCCGGGATGCACGGGATCGAGACCATGCAGCGGCTGCGGGCCCTCGACCCGACGGTCCCGGTGATCATCGTGACCGGCCAGGCCGATATCCCGTCGGCGGTCCACAGCATCAAGGAAGGCGCCTACGATTTCCTGACCAAGCCCGTGAACGTCGGCCATCTCCTCCTGACGCTCACGCACGCAACGGCTCGCGGCGACCTCGAACAGACCGTCCGCGAGCTCGATTCGGCCCTCACCGCCACGCTGGAGGCCTCGCTCGGATCGAGCGCGGCCATGAAAAAGGTCGTCACCCAGGTGCGGCGCATCGCCCAGAGCGATTTTACGCTCCTGATCCAGGGCGAGACCGGCACCGGCAAGACCCATCTGGCCACTCTCATCCACTCCCTGAGCAAGCGGGCGCAGAAGCCCTTCGTCAAGGTCTCGGTCGGCAGTCTGCAGGACACGGTGCTGGAGAGCGAGCTCTTCGGCCACGTCAAAGGCGCGTTCACCGGAGCGGACAAGGCCCGGCAGGGGTACTTCGAGGCGGCCCAGGGCGGCACGCTCTGCATCGACGACCTGGACAACATCGGCCTCCCGGTGCAGGGCAAGCTCCTGAGCGTCATCGAGGAGAAGCGGATGTTCCGCGTGGGCAGCACCATGCCGATCGCCCTCGACCTGCGCCTGATCGGCGCGACGAACGCCGATCTCCTGAAGGCCGTGGCTGAAAGGCGGTTCCGGGAGGACCTGTTCTTCCGCGCGAGCGAGGTGACGCTCTTCCTGCCGCCGCTGCGCGAACGCACGGAGGACATCGAGTTCTTTGCGCGCAAGTTCCTGTACGAGGCCTGCGTGGAGCTGAACGTGCCGGTGCGCGGCCTGGCGGAAGACACGCTGGACCTGCTGCGCACGCGGCCCTGGCCCGGGAACCTTCGTCAGCTCAAGAACGTCATGAAGCGCGCGGCCCTGCTCACCCAGGAAGACACGATCGCGCCGGACGAGATCGAGCCGCTCCTGACCAACGACAGCGGCAGGGACGCCCTGCCGCCCGCGCACGATGAGCCTATCGTGACCATCGCGGACGCGGAGCGGATCGCCGTCCGGAACGCCCTTGCCGCGACGAAGGGGCAGAAGCTGAAGGCCGCCTCGCTGCTCGGGATCGATTACAAGACCCTCGTCCGGAAGATGAAGGAATACCGGATCGAGTAGGCGGTGCGAAGCGGCCGGCTCCCCGGCGCCCGTCTTTCGTTCGCGGCGCCAACCGGCTCCGCAGCGTCGAGTTGCTGCGGCATATTTCCTCCCTTATTCCCAACCTCCTCCTCGGCAGAATTCCTTTCCATTTTTCCAACCAGTCGTCGGCATGATGACGATCCGGCAACAGCTCGTCAATAATTAATTAAATAAAATCAGTTTGTTGGCTCGGGTACGGGTATTGCATAAATAACTCCGGACGAATT
>JBJKRX010000028.1:0-7322 GCA_046704425.1 Nitrospirota bacterium | reverse complement strand
CTGTCAAAGAACGGCTACAGCTCGTTGCCACCACCATGAGGCTGCAGATCAGCCTCCGATGGCGGAATATGCATCTCGCGGCACTCTACGCCGCGTGACTTCTTACGAGACCATCAAGATATATGACCTGCTTTGGAAAAGGACCGAGGACCGGAACGGCAAGGCGAGGTGGGAGAAGGTCGGCGTCCTGATGGACAAGGACGATGGCAAGAAGTCGGTCAAGATCGACCTCGTGCCGGCAGGAAGCTGGGACGGCTGGCTTGTCGTGGCGGAGCGCCGACCGAAAGACACGAGCGCGGAACAACACTCAGCGCCTCTTGACGAGGGCGAGATTCCATTCTAAAGGAGAAACACGAATGCAGAATGCAGAGTATGTAAAACAGAGAAACGCACTCATTCCGAGCGCCGTTGCTTTCGCGAACCAGAAGGCCGGAGCCAATCCGCTGACCAACGACGACCGGGACGCATGGAACCGTGCTTTTCACGGAAAGATGAACGAGCTTGCGCGGACGACGGGCGTTTGCAGCAGGGCGAACAATTAACGCGAGATCAAGGAGCGTACATGGATAAAGAACAACAGGCTGTGGGTAACATCCTGCCGGAAACGGGGCTTGTGAGGCTGTCGCAGATTCTCGGGGACAAGAAAAAGGGCATCCCGCCGATCATCCCGATCAGTAAGAGCACCTGGTGGGCTGGCGTCAAGACCGGCCGTTATCCGCAGCCTGTTAAGTTGTCGGATCGCTGCACATGCTGGCACGTCGATGATATCCGGTCGCTGATAACGCGGCCGACGCAGGCATGACGAGCCCCGCGATCCGGCGCAAATCTTTGCCTTGCATCCTCAGCATAGATGCTGTATCATCGTTTCATTACACCACTCGGACAGCGGCTGTTGCACCCCGGTTCGAAAGAATTTTAGGGGCGAAGTAGTGGGTGTAGTTTTGGGTATACGAAGAAAAATCGAACAGGAATACTATCGGTAATTCAGGCAGTTATACGATCAGTTCGATTGCCTTCTCGCCATCCTCGTTTCTCGCAAATCAATCGAATAGCCCTTCAGAAAAGCTCGTTTTTTGGTACGCAAAACGTACGCAATCAGACCTGTTGATTTTCATTTATGCTCTTTCCCTCCGTATGTTCCGCGGCGAGGAACAGGTACATGGCGGGGACCACGAAGAGCGTGAAGAGCGTTCCGATGGCGATTCCCGTCATGATTACGATTCCCATGTTGAACCTGCCCGCAGCGCCGGCGCCGGTGGCCAATACGAGCGGCAGAACACCAAGCACCATAGCGCCGGTGGTCATCAGGATCGGGCGGAGACGGATTGCCGCAGCCGTTTCCACTGCTTCGCGCTTGTCCTTTCCTTCCCGCCGCAGGTCGTTGGCGAACTGGACGATCAGGATGCCGTGCTTGCTGATCAGGCCGATGAGCGTCACGAGACCTACTTCCGTATAGATGTTGAGACTCGCGCCTCCCACGCCGAGGCTGATGAACGAGAGCGCCCCGCAGATCGACATGGGCACCGAGACCAGCACGATCAGGGGATCGCGGAAGCTCTCAAACAACGCGGCAAGGGCCAGGAAAATGATGATCAGGGCGAAGAAGAAGGTCACGACGAGGGCCGACGACTCCTGCATGTACTGCCGCGACTCGCCGGCGTAATCGACGCTGTAGCCCTGCGGAAGCACTTCCTTGGCCAACTGGTCCAACTTCGTCAGGGCCTCGCCCAAGGTCACCCCTCCCCGCGTCACGGCCGAGATGGTCGCCGCGTTAAGCTGCTGGAAGTGGTTCAGCGATTCCGGCACCACGGACTTCTTGAGCCGGATGATCGTCGAGGCGGGCACCGATACGCCCTTCGGCGTGGTGATGTAATAGTTTGCGAGTTGGGACGGGTTCAGCCGGTCCCGCTGCATCACCTGGGGGATCACCTTGTAGGACCGGCCGGCCATGCTGAAGTAGTTCACGTAGCCGCCGCCCAGCATCCAGCCCAGGGAACTTCCCACGTCGCGCATGGTGAGTCCCAGCGTTGCCGCCTTGTCGCGATCGATCTCGACGGTGACCTGGGGCTTGTCGATCTTGAGATCGGAATCGAGGAAGACAAAGAGTCCGCTTTGGTAAGCCTTGCCGATGAGCTTCTGGGCCACATCGTTCAACCGCTCGAAGGAGTCCGTCGTCCCGATCACGAACTGCACCGGTAGCCCCCTGCCTGCGCCGGGAAGCGAGGAAGGCTGGAAGGCCACGGTCCGCACCCCGGCGATGCCGCCGAGCTTCCGCTGGACCTGGGGCTGAAGCTGCGACGCAGTCAGCGGCCGCTCGTTCCAGGGTTTCAGCACCATGCCTGCAATGCCTGAATTGAGTCCCTGGACGCCGTCGAACTGGAACACATGGTCTGTTTCGGGGAAGCTGTGGAAAACCGAATAGATCTGGCGCGTCGACAACCGGGTCTGCTCCAGCGTGGCGTCGGGCGCCGCCGTTGCCATGGCGATGATGATTCCCTGGTCCTCCTGCGGCGCCAGTTCGCTCTTCGAGCCGGCGTAAAGGAAATAGATGCTCACCAGAACGATGGCCGCGAAGACCGCCGTAACCGGCAGCGTATTGAGCGACCCGTGGAGCAGGCGCTCGTAGGTCCTGCGTAAACCGGCGAACTGCCGGTCGATAAAATCCACGAAGGGATGGCGTTCATCGCGGCTGAAGGGTTTAAAGAGCTTCGAGGCCATCATGGGTGAGAGGGTCAGCGCGATGACAGCCGACACCGTCACCGCGCCGGCGAGCGAGTAGGCGAACTCGGTGAAGAGCGCTCCGGTGAGCCCTCCCATGAATCCGATCGGGACGTATACGGCGACGAGCACGACGGTCATGGCGATGATGGGACCGGCAAGTTCCCGGGCGCCCTGGATGGCGGCAGGCAGCGGCGCCATGCCGTCCTCCATATGGCGGTGCACGTTCTCGACGACGTTGATGGCGTCATCGACCACGAGGCCGATGGCGAGCACCAGCGATAACAGCGTCAGCAGGTTGATCGTGTAACCCAGGGCCAGCATGATAAAGAAGGTGCCGACCAGGGAGAGCGGGATCGCGATCGTCGGGATGACAACGGAACGCACCGACCCCAGGAACAGGAAGATCACGAAGATCACGATTAAAAGCGCCTCGGCAAGCGTGACGATCACTTCATGGATAGAGGTGTTCACGTACTTCGTCGCGTCATAGACGATGCGCCCCGAAAGTCCCTGGGGAAGCTGCGCGGCAATGGCCGGGAACGCGTCCCGGACGCCCTTCATCACCGTCAGCAGGTTTGCCGTCGGCGCGACCTTGATGCCGATGAACACGGCGCTTTCGCCGTCGAAGGCGACGGCGGTGTCGTAGTTCTCCGCGCCCAGCGTAACATGCGCCACATCTCCCAGCCGCACGATCGCGCCGTTTTCCGACCGGATCGCCAGGTTCCGGAATTCGTCGACCGAGTGCAGACCCGTGTCGGCCGTGAGGGACACCGTCACCATCTGTCCCTCGGTGCGGCCCACGGCGGAGATGAAGTCGTTCGCCGCAAGGGCGTTGCTCACGTCGGTGCCGGTAACGCCCAGGGCCGCCATCTTGGCCGGATCGAGCCAGGCCCGGATCGCGAACCGCCGCTGGCCCAGCACTTCGGCGGTCTGCACGCCGTCAACGGTCTGGAGCTTCGGCTGGACCACGCGAAGGAGATAGTCGGTGATCTTGTTCGTCGGCAGCGAGGTGCTGTAGAACCCGATGTACATCGAGTCGATGGACTCGCCGATTGCGACGGAGATAACGGGCTGCTGGGCCTCGCGCGGCAGTTCGTTCACCACGGCGTTCACCCGGGTGTTGATCTCCGTCAGGGCCTTGTTGGGGTCGTAGTTGAGCCGCAGGTTCGCCTGGATCGTGCTGACGCCGAGGGCGCTCGACGACGTCATGTAGTCTATGCCGTTGGCCTGGGCAATGGAATTTTCGAGCGGCGCGGTGATGAACCCCGCAACGAGTTCCGGGTCGGCGCCGAAGTAGGTCGTCGTGACGGTTACCACGGCGTTCTGTACCAGGGGATACTGCCGCACCGGCAGAAGGCCCAAAGACCGTACCCCCAGTACCAGGATCAGGAGGCTCACCACGGTTGCGAGGACCGGACGTTTTATGAAGAGGTCGGTAAAATGCATAGGCCCGGCTTTATTGATCTTTCGGGTTCGGCGCCGCCTCGTTCGAAGGCTGGATTGCGTTGTTGATGACCACGGATGCGCCGTTCCTGAGCTTCATTTGTCCGCTCGTCACGACCCGATCCCCTTCCTTTACCCCGGTAAGCACCGCGATCTGGTCACCCCGGGTGGGCCCCACGGTGACAAAGGATTGTTTGACCATGAGTGTCGGTTTGCCCTTGGGGCCGGGTTTTCCATCTTCGATGAGGAATATCGTGTCTCCATAGGGATTGTAGGTGATCGCCGTCTGGGGCAGCGTCAGATAGCGCATCGTCTTTCCGGCGTTCACCCGGACCGTTGCATACATGCCGGGAAGCAGGGCATGCTTCGTATTGGAGATCACCGCCTCGACCTGGACGTTCCGCGTGTCCGGATCGACCTTGGGATTGATTGCCGAGATAATGCCGTTGAACGTGCGTCCCGGATAGCTGTCCGTCGTAAGGGTGATCTCCTGCCCCGGCGCCAGTTGGGAAAGCTCCTGCTGCGGCAGAGAGAAATCGCATAACAGCTTCTCCAGGTCCTGAAGCGTCACGATCTTTTCCCCGGGGTTCAGGTACTGGCCGGGGTTTATCGTCGTGATGCCGAGCCGTCCGGAAAAAGGCGCGGTGATGGTCTTTTCCTCTACGACGGCACGCTGTTCGGCCGCCTGGGCAGTCTTGCTTTTCAGGTTAGCCGCATCGGCGTCCACGGTCGCCTGGCTCACGGCCTGCACCGCAAGCTGTTTTTTGTCACGTTCATAGATGGTCCTGGCAAGCTCCGCAGCCGTTTCGAGGGACTGGAGCCGGGCCCGGTCAGGGTCGGCGTTCAGTTCAACGAGGATATCTCCTTTTTTTACGTCATCGCCGGCCTTGAAATGGATCGACCGGACCATGCCCGAAACCTCGCTCGACACGTCCACTCCGCGGCGGGCCCGCAGGCTTCCCACGGCCTTCAACTCCGGCTGCCACGTTTGATACTCCGCGGTGATCGCCGTGACCACGGCCGGCGGGGGCTTGAAGGCCATGTATTTCTTCATCATCGCCGCCATGAAGGCCTTGTAGCCGAAGATGCCGCCGAAGACGACGAGCACGGCTGCAAGCATGATGATCATGCGTTTTGCCATATCAGTCTCCCGATTTCTTAACAAATACCACTATTCAGCGTGATGGCCGAAACCAATGAGGAGAACGGGGAAACGGGGGAAGGGAGTCGCGGCTGTTTCTTGCTTCCTCCCCCGTTCTTCGTCGCCATCCCCTGTCCTCCTTAATGGCGGTGATTTTCAGTACTCTGCCGTACCTGCTTGTCCTTCATCGCACCTTATTTGCTTCTTTGCGGTCATTCTTCGCTTTGTTCCACCACCCGCCGCCCAATGCCTGGAACAAGGCCGCCGTATCGGAGAAACGGGCTGCCTGTGCCTGCACCAGCGCTATCTTCGTCTGAGCGGACTGGCGTTCGGCGTTCAGGAGCGACAGGTAACTCACCGCGCCCAGCCTAAACTGTTTTTGCGACAGATCGAGCGATTCTTGCGCAGCGTCTGCTGCCACGGCCTGGGCATTGAGCGCTTCGGCGTCGGCTTGCAAAGCGCGCAGCACGTCGGCAACATTCTGGAAAGCCTGCAATACCGTTGAGCGATAGTGCGCCCTGGCCTGATCGAATGCGGCGATTGCCGAACGGCGTTTTGCCCGAAGTTCTCCGCCGTGAAACAGCGGCTGCAGCAGCCCCGCGCCGATGCTCCAGACTTGTGTATTGGCCTTGAACAGCGAATCCGCAGTGGTCGCCTGCGATCCGATGCTGCCGGTCAGCGTGAGCCGCGGATAGAGATTCGCCGTTGCCACGCCGACTCCGGCGCACGCTGCGTGCAAGAGCGCTTCGGAAGCCCTGATGTCGGGCCGCTGCCGCACCAGCTCCGAGGGGAGGCTCAGCGGCAATGCAACGGGAAGTTGAAAGCTGTCGAGCTCGAATTTCGGCATCGATAAGGCATCGCTCGGAAGCATGCCCGCAAGCACGGCCAGGCGATGGCGCGTTTGCGACAGCCGCTGTTGCAGGGAGGGCAAGACAGCACGGGACTGCGCAACCTGCACCTGCTGCGCCAGAACGTCGGTGCGCGCGACCGCACCGAGTTCGAACCGGCGGCGTGTCAGGTCCAGTTGCTTGTCCTCGGCGGCGATGATCTCTTCGGTCGCGCCGATCTGCGCACGCAGAGCCGCCTCCTGGACTGCGGTCGTAACGATGTTCGCGGCGATGGTCTGGTAGGCCCCTTCGAGCTGGAATTGCTGATACTCGACCTGCGACTCCAAGGCCTCCAGCTCGCGCCGCGCCCCGCCGGTAAAATCCAGGGCATAGGAGACGTTCACCGATGCGTTGATGAGGGTGAAGGGACTGAAGTTCGTATTCGGCTGGCCGAAGGCCGCGCCCGAAATCTTCTGGCGCGACGCCGAAACGCCTGCATCCACGCGCGGATAGAGTGCGGAGCCGGTCAGGGCGTTTACGTTCTCCCGAGCCTCCTGAAGCGTCGCCACGGCCGCCGAAAGTGTGGGATTATTTACGAGGGCGTGACGGATCAGGTTATTGAGTGCGTCGGAATGCAGAAGGGTCCACCATTGAGCAGGGATATCCTTGCCGGGAAGAAATTGCTGCGCATGGCCTGCGGGTGACGGCGCCGATACGGTTTCCGCCGACACCGGCGCGGCCGTATACTTCTTCACTGCCGGCGCTTCGGGGGTCCTGAAATCAGGGCCCACCGCGCACCCCGCCAGCAACAGAAGAGCCAGAACAGCGATAGAGATTCTGCTCTTCATCGGGGAATGTTTTTGTGAGAATATCGGCTCTTCCATTCGTATAAATGATAATACCATCTCAATAATAATATCACCGCGAGCGGTTCGTTGCTTCACCTTCGCTGAGCGTTTGTATGCAATGCTACAGCGGAAGCGGGACCTTCAGGAGCACCGAGGTGCCGTTCGCCGTCGTGATCGTCAGGCTTCCCCCCATCTCCTCGGCGCGTTTCTGCATGTTCGCCAGGCCTCGTCCGGCATGCCCGCAATGGTCGCAGCCGACGCCGTCGTCCCCGATGGCGAGCTGGAGCTCGTTGTTCGTGAGCCGGAGCGTAACGGCGACGGACGACGCCTTCGCGTGCTTGA
>JBJKRX010000027.1:0-12254 GCA_046704425.1 Nitrospirota bacterium | reverse complement strand
AAGGGGCCGATAAATAGCAGAGCGAAAAGATTTTGCCTCAATATTGCCCGTCGATATTTCATGCCTTCGCGTACCTGCCCGAAATTTAAAGGAAACCGTCCGTCGTTTAGACATTTAGTTCTGTGTGAAAAGTTGCGTGCTTAAAACATCCTCCTGAACTGTTGAAGTTTCCGCTACCCGCAATTATCAATACTTCATCCTGCATTCGATAGTATTATCTTCAGCCCCAGCGTATATCGTTGACATTTTGTATAAAATTTGTTATTCTGTAAACGTTGACAAATTAGCCGTAATTATATATCTAGTCAACATGTGAATGAGGGGGATGGAATGATCGGCGAGCGAATTCGTCAAGCACGTCTGTTGGCAGGATTGACGCTGGATGAAGTCGCAGCACAAATGACCGCACATAAACAACGAATCACGAAGGCGGGCCTTTCGAAATATGAAAATAACAAAAGCATACCGAAACCCGCATTTTTAGTTTTGCTGGCGCATCTTTTAGGAGTTAAAGCTTCTTATTTTTGGGAGCAAACAACGATAGATGTCGAATGGATTGCATTTCGCAAGCATTCCTTATTGCCGGTAAAAGAACAAGACCGGATTAAAGCAATTGCGCTGAGACATGTGGAATCCTTTATCTGGCTGAAAAATACTCTTAATAAAACGGAAAAGCCAAGTTTTCCTAAAGCGCAAAAAGTGAGCGATTTGCAAGCTGTTGAAGGCTTGGCGGACTCATTACGAAAGAATTGGAAGCTTGATCTGGCCCCGATAGACAATATGATACAAACCATTGAAGATCGCGGTGGCATCGTGGTTACTCATTCGGCAACTGCAGGAAGATTTGACGGTCTTGCAGGATGGGTCAATAACAAGTTGCCGATAATTGTGTCGAACTCGTCCATATCAAACGATAGATTTCGATACAACCTCGCGCACGAATTGGGACATCTGATGATCGATATGTCCTCGAAACCCGTCAAGACGGCGGAACAATACGCTCATCGCTTCGCGGCGTCATTTCTTGTTCCGGCGAAAGTTGCCTATGGAGAATTAGGTCCGCAGCGAAGCTCACTGAGCATCGGCGAGTTGCGACTGTTAAAGAGGAAATACGGCATGAGTATGCAGGCATGGGTCAGACGTGCCCGCGACCTGGGAATTATTGACGAGAATCAATACAAAAGACAGTGCATAACCTTCAATGCCTATGGAATGAAGAAAATGGAGCCTGACGATCAGCCGGCTCATGAAGAGCCTCAGAAGCTCAAAATGATGACGCTCCGAGCTGTTGCGGAAGGGATGATTTCAAAAGACAAAGCAGATGCGCTTTGCCCTGGCTGCGTCGAGGAACTCGAACAAAAACGCGTTGTGACGCCGAGAAATAAAATGAAAAGTGTAAAATCAGCCATAGATTTAATAAAACTTCCAAAAGAGGAAAGAGATAAAATACTGCTTGCCGCAGCAAAAAAAGCCGCGAAAGAATATAGAAGCAATGCGGCCCTGACCTCCTTCGAAGCTTTCGCCGAGGACGATCTTCATGATGAGACCAAGTAGGGGGGAGGTATGGGAAATTAATTTCGATCCTTCTATAGGATCTGAGATTAAGAAAAAGAGGCCCGCGGTCGTGATCAGCTCGGATACCGTCGGCAAACTGCCTCTTCGTATTGTTGTCCCTATCACGGAATGGAAACTGAAATATTCCGAGTATCCGTGGCAGATAAAAATTGATAATAACCCGGCTAACGGCCTATCAAAAATCTCAGCAGCAGATGCGTTTCAGGTTAAATCCATAGATGGAAAAAGGTTTATTAGAAAAATAGGGAGCCTGACGAAAAGCCAGCTGGACGAGATCGCTGCAGCGATTGCGATATGCATAGATTTTGAATTGAATGTTTGATAATAACGCTTTATGATCATTTACCGATCCATAAAGCAGCCCATTCCGGGGAATAATCGGTGCAGACTGTGACATGGTTGGTGTATTCTATGGTTACATCTATGGTGTCATCCTTGTTGACGTGTTTTTCTTGGTGAGCCATAACCCTCTTGATAGGAGCGGCTTTTGTGATTTCTTCGCCACTTCCTAATATATCCCTTGATATGATGTTTTTTGTTCTTCTCATATCTTCTTCTGACCAACCTATATCAGCCAGCAGGCCTTTAAGAAGATGGGGGCCATATGTTTTGTGGGGATGAATACTTTACAACTAAGTTTTTTTATCAAACTTCAATGCCTTCAAACATTTCAATCGCCCCTCTTCTGGCTCCCGGACACACCCCGCGACGTCGGTCCTTTTCCGGAGAATGTCCTCGATCTCTTCCGCCGTGTACAGCCTGCCCGCTCCTGCCCCCGGACAGTACGCCAGGACCTCTTGCTCCCAGACCTCCGAGTCCATGTTCTCCGGCCAGAACGGCCAGGTGCGGCATTGCCAGGGACGCGCCTCGTAGACGGCGCAGCGGCCGTCGCTCAGGAACGGGCAGTCCCTTCCCGTGTAGCGGAGCTGATACACACCGTCTTTTTTTATCACGTGGCGCTCTGTGAACGCCGCCAAGCTCATCCCGAAGTGCCCGGCAAGCCTGCGACGATCGTTGAAGGACAGATAGACGTACCCATAGCGGCCGCGAGAGACGCAGCATTTGCCGTCTCCCCGGCAGGCGAAACGCAGCCCATCCCGGTAAAATCGTTTTCCTTGCATTGCGCTCCAGTTCAGGCCGGCTCGATGGTGGCGATCAGGGAAAAGGACCGCAGCCGGTCCCGGTGCAGCTCCGCCTGTTCGAGCGGCTCGATTGTGCACAGCGCCGTCCCCTGTTCGTGGGCCTCCCGCATGATCCGCTCGCTCCGCGCGCGGTCGAAGCCGAATACCCGTATCAGGGACTCCACGACGTGGTCCATGGTATTCTGATCGTCGTTGTGCAAGAGGACGCGGTACGGAGGGATGTCCGCAGTCTCACGCCGGGTGATCGTCTCCGGGTCGATTGTCGTGTGCGCCGTCATCATATCGGCTCCCGCCAGCCCTTCGTTCCCATAAGGAAATGTCGCAGCCCAGTGCTGCGTCATCTTAGCAGAAAATCCTGTTGCGGGCCAGAAGAAAGACGCCCTTTTCCCGCCTTTCGGCAGCCGAAAAACCTTGCCCTGTCCTGTCCATTGTGTATAATGGCGACGATACCAAGGAGAATTCCATGACCGCTCCCGATGTCGTCGCCGCGCTCGATCGCTTCGCTGCAAACCGCATCGCCTGCCAGGAAGACCTGAAGCGTCTCATCCGCATCCCGAGCATCAGCTTTCCCGGCTACGATGCCGCTCCCCTGCGGCAATGCGCCGACGCCGTGGCAACGCTCTTTCGGGACAGCGGCCTGACCGACGTTCGGCTGCTGGAGAGCGGGTCCGGGCCGCCCGCCGTCTTCGCCCAGTGGACGGAGGCGCCCGGCATGCCCGTCCTGCTGCTCTACGCGCACTACGACGTGCAGCCCATAGGCCGAAGCGAACTCTGGACGTCCCCCCCCTTCTCCCCCGAAGAGCGGGAGGGACGGCTGTATGGCCGGGGCGCTTCGGACGACAAGGCCGGCGTTGCGCTCTTTGCCGCAGCGCTGGGTTCTTACCTGCATACGGCGGGACGGCTGCCGGTAAACGTCAAGCTCTTGGTCGAGGGAGAGGAAGAGGTTGGTTCGTCGCACCTGGACGCCATCATCGAGCGCAACCGGGACCTGCTCGCTGCCGATGCCGTGCTCATTGCGGACAGTGAAAATTTCGACAGCGGCATCCCGACGCTCACTGCGTCGCTGCGCGGCCTCGTGACCGTGAACGTCACGGTGCGGGCGCTCGCGTCGAGCGTGCATTCCGGCACCTGGGGCGGCCCCCTGCCCGACGCGGTGATCGCGCTCTGCAAGATGATCGCCGGCCTGGTGGACGACGACGGCGTGCCCACGGTGCCCGGGATGCTGGACCGGCTGTGTGCGGATACCCCGCAGGGGGGGCGCAAGACGGACGAACTGCCCTTTCAGGAGAAGCACTTCCGGGAGCAGGCGGGGATGCTCGACGGGACCAGGATCATCGGGGGTCCGGGATCGGTCTACGACAAGATGTGGCGCCGCGCCGCGATCAGCGTGAACGCCTTCGAGGCGAGCAGCAGGAAACAGGCATCCAACATCATCAACGACAGGGCATGGGCGCGGCTCGGCGTCCGGATCGCGCCCGACATGGACCCGGAGGAAACGCTGGAGACCCTGTCTGCGCATCTGCGCAGATCGGCCCCCTGGGGCGTGGAGGTAACGATCGAGCCGGAATCGCCGGCGCAGTGGTGGAAAACCGATACGGAAGGGCCCGTGTTCGCCGCGGCACTACGCGCGCTCGCACAGGGGTATGGAAAGAGTCCGGTCGTCGCGGGCGCCGGCGGATCGATCCCCTTTGTCCAGACCATAACCGAGGCCCTGCACCACGCCCCGGCCCTCCTGGTCGGGATGGGCGATCCCTTCTCCGCCGCCCATTCGGAAAACGAAAGCCTTCTCCTCGCGGACTGGGAAAAGGGGTGCAGAAGCCTCATCTATCTGCTCGGGGAACTCGCCCCTCTCGCTCCCCGCTGACCGTGCGACCGGGTTACGACGTCTGCCCCTGGCCGTGGATCTGCACCTTGGTCCTGCTCTCGATCGTGCGCAGGTATGCCGTCAAAGCGTCCTGCTGCTTGCTCGCCAGGTAGTCCTGGGTGAACTTTTCCTTGTCCTTTGCGAAGGCCCCCGGCTTGGCCTTGGGGTGCCGCTTCGCGTAGGCGGCCCGCACCTCTGCATCGGTCACCTGGACCCCGTCCTTTATCAGGTCCACCAGCTTCTGGCGAAGCAGGGCCTGACGCTGGCTGCTCTCGAACGCGGCCGGCTTCAATTCAGCGCGGGCGAGGATCATCTCGTAGACGCGCCGGTCGAACACGCCGTTCCGGGTGAATGACTGCATCCGCATGATGGATTGCTCCAGCTCCTCGTCGCTCACGCGCAGGCCGATCCGCTTCGCTTCCTGGACCAGCAGTTCGTTGCCGATCAACTGCTGCAGCGCCTCGTTCCGCAGACTTTTCCGTATCGTGTCCGGGATGTCGCCTTTGAAGATATCGCGGTATTGATCCAGCATGTTCTCATAGGCGCGGTTCACATCTCCCGTCGAGATGATGACGCCGCCCACCTTCGCCGCGGTCCTTCCGGAGATCGCGGAGGGATAGATGCCGAAAAACATAAACGTAACGGTCGTCAAAATGACGATGACCCACATCAGCCATCCCATGTGCTTCCGAATCCACTCGATCATTGCTTTCCCCCTCGGGCTGTATATGATATCGTGACGCCGATGCTCAGACGCTCAGTTTTTTCTTCAGGAGCTGGTTCACGAGCTCGGGGTTCGCCTTGCCCTGGCTCGCCTTCATGACCTGACCGACGAAGAAGCCGAAGAGCTTCTCCTTCCCCCCCTTATAGTCCGCGTACTGGGACGGGTTCGCCGCGATCACGTCGTCGATGATCTTCTCGATGGCCCCGCTGTCGGATACCTGGACCAGGCCTTTTTCCTTGACCACCGTCTCCGCGTCCTTCCCGCTCTTGTACATCTCCTCGAATACGGTCTTGGCGATCTTCGTGCTGATCACGCCGTCCCCGATCATCTTGATCATGCCGGCAAGCGCCGCGGCAGTGACCGGGCAGGCGTCGATCTCCTTGTTCTCGGCGTTCAGGAGCCGCAAGAGCTCGCCCATCATCCAGTTGGAGACCACCTTGGGTTGTCCGGAACGCTTCGCTGTTTCTTCGAAGTAGTCCGCCATGGCCCTGCTCTGGGTCAGCATGTCGGCGTCGTATTCCGGAAGCCCATAGTCACGCACAAAGCGCCCGCGCTTCGCGTCCGGCAGCTCCGGGATGGTCTTCGTGATCTCCGCGACCGTCTCCTGCGCGATAACGACCGGCACCAGGTCCGGCTCCGGGAAATACCGATAGTCGTGCGCCTCCTCCTTGCTGCGCATGGAGAAGGTCACGCCCTTCGTAGAGTCGAAGAGCCGCGTTTCCTGGACGACCGTGCCGCCCTCGTCGAGGACCTGCGCCTGCCGCTTGATCTCGTATTCGATCGCCTTCTGGACGAATTTGAAGGAGTTCACGTTCTTGATCTCGGTCCGCGTGCCGAATTCTTTGGAGCCGACCGGACGGATCGAGACGTTGGCGTCGCACCGGAAGTTGCCCTTTTCCATGTCCGCGTCGGAGACCTCGATATAGCGCAGGATGGAACGGAGCTTCTTGAGATATTCCGAGGCCTCCTCGGGCGTCCGGATGTCCGGCTCGGACACGATCTCCATGAGCGGCGTGCCGGCACGGTTCAGGTCCACGAGGCTTGCCCCGCCCTCCGCCTGGTGCAGGTTCTTGCCCGCGTCCTCTTCCAGATGGATGCGCGTCAGGCCGATCCGCTTCACCGCGCCGTCCACGACGATCTCCACGGAACCGTGCTCGCAGAGCGGCAGCTCGTACTGCGATATCTGGTAGCCCTTGGGGAGGTCGGGATAGAAGTAGTTCTTGCGCGCGAACCGGCTGGAGGGGCTGATGGTGCAGTTCGTGGCCAGCCCGGTCCGGACCGTGTATTCCACGGCCTTCCGGTTCAGGACCGGCAGTACGCCCGGCATGCCGATGCAGACCGGACAGGTCCGGGTGTTCGGCTCCTCGCCGAACCGGGTCTCGCAGCCGCAGAAGATCTTCGTGTTGGTCTGGAGCTGGGCATGGACTTCCAATCCGATGACTGCCTCGTATTTCATGCGTTATCCTTTCAACGATCTTACCGCTTCGGCCTTCTGGTGTGCCACTCCGTGGCCTGCTCGTAGGCGTATGCTGCGTGCAGGATCGCCTCCTCGTCGAAATGCCTTCCCAGGAGTTGCAGGCCGATCGGCAGGTTGTGCTTCGTGCAGCCGCAGGGGATCGAGATGCCGGGGATGCCCGCCAGGTTCACGCTGATCGTGAAGATATCCGACAGATACATCTGCAGCGGGTCGTCGGCCTTCTCGCCGATCTTGAATGCCGCCGTGGGCGCCGTAGGAGTCGCGATAACGTCCACGGTCTTGAAGGCCTCGTCGAAGTCGCGCTTGATCAGGGTCCGTACCTGCTGGCCTTTCTTGTAGTAGGCGTCGTAGTAGCCCGCCGAGAGGGCGTAGGTGCCGAGCATGATCCTGCGCTTGACCTCGGGGCCGAACCCTTGGCTCCGCGACTTGAGGTAGAGGTCCAGGAGGTCCTTCTCCCCGTCGGCACGGAACCCGTACTTGATGCCGTCGTACCGCGCAAGGTTCGAGCTGGCTTCGGAGGTGGCGAGGATATAGTACGCGGCGACCGCATAGGACGTGTGCGGCAGGGAGACCGCGACGACCTTTGCGCCAAGTCCTTCCAGCGTCCGCACGGCCTCGCGCACCGCCTTTTCCACCTCGGGATCCATGCCGTCGATGAAGTATTCCTTGGGCATGCCCACGGTCATGCCCTTGACGTCCTTCCGGAGGGCTTGCGTAAAGTCCGGCTTCGGCACGTCCGCGGACGTGGAATCCTTCGGATCGCGGCCCGCGATCGCGTTCAGAAGGATCGCTGAGTCCGCCACGTCCTTCGTGATCGGCCCGATCTGGTCGAGCGATGAGGCGAAGGCCACGAGCCCGTAGCGCGACACGCGGCCGTAGGTGGGTTTGAGCCCCACGACGCCGCAGCATGCCGCGGGCTGACGGATCGAACCACCCGTGTCCGAGCCGAGCGCGGCAATGCACTCGCCTGCGGCCACGGCCGCCGCGGAACCGCCGCTCGATCCCCCCGGGATGCGCTCCGGGTCCCAGGGGTTCTTTGTGGCGAAGAACGCCGAGTTCTCGGTCGAGGACCCCATAGCGAACTCATCCATGTTCGTCTTGCCGGGCATGACGAAGCCGGCCCCCTGCAGGCGCTCTACGACCGTGGCGTTATAGGGGGGCACGAAATTGCCGAGGATCTTCGAGGCGCAGGTGGTCTTGATCCCCGCGGTGCACATGTTGTCCTTCACCGCGATCGGGATGCCGAGGATCGGGGACGCGGCATCTCCTGCCTTGAGCCGTTCGTCTGCCTGCCGTGCCTGCTCCCTTGCCTGCTCTTCCGTGACGGTAAGATACGCCTTCATCTTATCGTCCACGGCGCGGATCCTGCCCAGGACCGATTCGGTCACGGCCCGTGCGGTGGTCTCGCCCGTGCGCAGCGCGTCCTGCAACTCCCCGATCGTTCGTTCCCAAAGCTCCATCACTTTTCCCTCACCCGGTTCTTTTCGTCCACCAGGACGATCTTCGGCTTGAACGTCTTGAGCTCTTCCTCGTTGAAGTACTCGTAGCAGAAGACGATGACCTTGTCCCCCTTGACGCCCCGCCTGGCCGTGGGGCCGTTCAGGACCATATCACCGGACCCGGGCCTGCCCGGGATCACATAGGTCTCGAAGCGCTCCCCGTTGTTCAGGTTCGAGACGTGCACCTGCTCATAGGGCAGGATGCTCGCCGCTTCGAGCAGCAGGGGGTCCACGGTGAGACTCCCTTCGTATTCGAGGTTCGAATCCGTGACAATCGCACGGTGGATCTTGGATCGCAGCATCAGTCTGAACATATCGCTATTGTCCGCTCTCTTTCTTGGCAGTTTCGTATGCATGTACGGAACGTACCAGGCGCTTCAAAATCCGTATCGAACTCACCCATCTCCTGCGTGAGAAATGCGAGCGTTTCCAGAATGCGTCCCTGTGCATATCGGAACTCAGGCATGGGAAAGCGCCTCCAGCCGTTTCCTGACGACCGCATCTTGGAGTCTCTTCCCGAAGAGGGCAAAATCCTCCGCTTGGATCAACGCACGCATCCGCAGATCCACGGCGCGGGTAAAGTCCCGCATATAGACGGGGATACCCTGAACCACGGCGTTATAGTGCAGCATCGGCCTCGACAGGTCCTTATCAAGCACAAGCACATCCGCCTCTACGCCCGTTTTCCGCGCAAGTTCCAGACTGATGGTCGTGGCCCGTTCGAACAGGGTGTCCGCCGGCCCCTCGTCGCGGAAGAGTATGGCCACATCGACATCGGGCTCCTTTCGCGGCACGTTTGACGCCCAGGAGCCGAACAGGAAGGCCGTTTCAACAGCGAATCGTTCGGCATTCTCCCGAAAGTATGCTTGTAGGATCGTCCGTATCTCTGCTGCATTCATGGCGATTTCCGATGTAAGGGAAGCATCCGTCGTCGGGCGGGGCCCGCCCGGCCTCAGTCGCTGTTTATTCGATGATCTTCGGCACCCGGTAATGGCCCGCCGCCTTGTCCGGCGCGTTCGCCAGTGCGCGCTCCTGCGACAGGCTTGCTTCCGGAAGGTCGTCGCGCATGACGTTCTTGATGTCCAGCACGTGCGCCGTGGGCTCCACACCCGCAGTGTCGAGCCCGTTCAAGGTCTCCACGTAGGAGAGGATGTTCGAGAGCTGGCCGGTCAGCTTCTCCTTTTCCTGCTCCGACAGCTCCAGCCGTGCAAGCCGGGCCACGTGCTCCACTTCCTGTTTCGTGATCTTCATCGCTTCACTCCTGGTTGCTGACTCCCGAGTTCTGACTCCTGCACTTATATCACTTCGAGGTTCGCGTACTTCACGGCCAGGGTCTTCACCCCGTGCCCCGGAAAGCTCACGCTGATCTTGAGATCGTCGCCCGCGCCCTCGGACCGCTGCACCGTGCCGAGACCGAACTTCGCGTGCTTCACCACCGCGCCGTTGTAAAACTTTCCGGTCGTGCTCTTGCCCGTCCCCTTCTCCCGCGGCTTCGGCATCGACGACGCAGGGGAAAACGCGTGATCGTCGCTCCAGGAACTGCCGGTCTCCGCAGACGCCGAATCCTCCTGCCAGGCGTTTCTGCCCGGGGAATCCGAACCGAAAAGACTCCTCCCTTGCCGCTCGATCAGCTCCGCGGGGATGTCCTCGACAAACCGCGAGATGAGGTTCGCCTGGGGATAGCCGTAGAGCCTGCGCTCGGACGCATGGGTCAGAATGAGCCGCTCCCGGGCCCGGGTCATGCCCACGTAGCAGAGGCGGCGCTCCTCCTCCAGTTCGTCTTCGCTCTCCGCGGAGCGCGCATGCGGGAAGAGCCCTTCCTCCATCCCCGCCATGATCACGACCGGGAATTCCAGCCCCTTGGCATTGTGCAGGGTCATAAGCGTCACGCTGTTTGGAGAGGTCTTCGCCCTGCCCGCGGCCGTTGTCTGCTGTTCCATGTCCGTGATAAGCGCGACCTGGTCCAGGAATTCGGCGAGGCCTGCGTCCCGGGTCTGCTCCTGGAAGTCTTCGGTGGCCGTCAAGAGCTCGGTCAGGTTCTCGAGCCTGATCCGCGCCTCGATGGTGCGCTCCTCTTCGAGGGCCTTTCCGTACCCCGTGTCCTGGATCACGTTCCGAACGAGCTCGGTCAGGGTGATCACGCCGATTTCTGACCGCAGCCGGTCCATGATCGCGGTAAAGTCCCGGAGCTTCTTCGCTGCCGCAGTAGACACCCCGGCTGCAGCAGGGTCGCTTGCCGCAGCGAAGAGCGTCGTCCCGCTCCGGCGAGCGTGCTGCTCGATCCGGTCAAGCGTCGTATCGCCGATGCCCCGCGCGGGGACATTGATGATCCTCCGGAGGCTCACCTCATCCGCGGGATTCTGGAGCACCCGCAGATAGGCGATCACGTCCTTGATCTCTTTCCGGTCGTAGAACCGGAGCCCGCCGAAGATCCGGTAAGGGACGCCGCGCTGCCGGAGCGCGTCCTCGATCGCCCGGGACTGGGCATTGGTCCGGTAAAGCACGGCGATCTCACCGAGCGCCCGCCCCTCTTCCCCGGCCTGCCCGACGACGCCGCAGATGAAGCGCGCCTCGTCCTTCTCGTCCAGGGCGGTGTAACAGAGCACCTGCTCGCCGCCCTTGCGGCTCGTCCAGAGCGTCTTGCCCTTCCTGCCGAGGTTCCGGCTCACCACGGCGCCTGCCGCACCCAGGATGTTCTCCGTGGACCGGTAGTTCTGCTCCAGCTTGATGACCACTGCCTCGGGGTAGTCCTTCTCGAAGTTCAGGATGTTCGCGATGTCCGCGCCCCGGAACTTGTAGATGCTCTGGTCGTCGTCTCCCACGACGCAGAGGTTCCGGTGCGTCCCGGTCAGAAGCCGCACCAGCCGGTACTGGGCGTGGTTCGTGTCCTGGTACTCGTCGATCAGGATATGGCGGAAGAGCCGCTGATAGGAGGCGAGCACCTCGGGGTGCTGCTCGAACAGCCTGACCGTGAGCATCAGGATGTCGTCGAAATCGACGCCCTTCGCCTCACGCAGCCGTTCGGTGTATAGCTCATAGGTGCGTGCAACTGCCTCGTCGAAGCCGTATCCCGTGGATGTCGCGTGGAACTGCTCCGCGTCCTGCAGGTTGTTCTTGAGCCCGCTGATCCGCGCGATGATGGCCCGGGGCTGATACTGCCGGTCGTCGATCCCCAGGTCGCGCATGCAGGCCTTGACGAGCGAGGAGCGGTCCGTCTCGTCGTAGATGACGAACCGCTTGTCAAACCCCAACCGGTCTGCATGACCACGCAGGATGCGCACGCAGGACGAATGAAAAGTACTGATCCAGAGACCGTCCAAGGGCATCCGGAGCAGCTGCTCCACCCGCTCGCGCATCTCGCCCGCAGCCTTGTTCGTGAAGGTGACGGCCAGGATGTTCCCCGGCGACACGCCCCGCTCGCGGATCAGGTGCGCGATCCGGTGCGTGATGACCCGCGTCTTGCCGCTGCCCGCACCCGCGAGGATCAGGAGCGGCCCCTCGCCGTGCAGGACGGCCTCCCGCTGGGGAGGATTGAGCTGTGCGAGATAATCCATAGGGAGAAACGGAAGTCAGGAGCCGGGGATCAGTTGCACGACGCATGTCTCCGGACTCCTGTTCGGTGAAAATTCATCCTCACACTACGGGGAATTGCGTATCCAGTGGAGAACCTATATTTTCCCGAAGCTCGTGATTTTACACAAAAACCGTCGAAAAGGCAAGCTTCATTTGGCGCGTAACTGCCCCAAATACTATCTCTGTGAACGATTCCGGTTGTGCAGTCGCAATCCCCCTCTTTTTCTCATGGCCATCACTCGGACAACAGCCATTGTTTCATTTCGCAGATCTCGCTCTGGCGTTCAACGATGGCCATCATTTTGGCATCCTTCTGCAGCAGGCGCCAGACGCTTCGTCCATGCCTTTTGAAAAGGTCCTTGAGGCGAACGGGGTAGAACAGAAGTATGCGGAAGGACCC
>JBJKRX010000026.1:0-17582 GCA_046704425.1 Nitrospirota bacterium | reverse complement strand
GACGCGAACCCCTCGATGCGCTCAATTTCGATGCCCCGTTCCCGGGCGCCCGCGACGATCGCTGCCGCGAGCGGGTGCTCGCTCCCCTGTTCGAGGCTGGCGGCGAAGCGGAGCAGCGCGGCCTCATCCTGACCGTCCGCTGCCGTGACGTTTTGGAGCCGCGGTTTCCCTACCGTGAGCGTCCCGGTCTTGTCCACCACGAGGGTGTCCACCTTGCGCATCAGTTCCACGGCCTCGGCGTTCTTGAAGAGCACGCCCACGGACGCGCCCTTGCCCATGGCCACCATCACGGACACGGGCGTGGCGAGCCCCAGGGCGCAGGGACAGGCGATGATCAGGACTGCCACGGCGTTCACGAGCGCGTAGGCGAGCCGCGGCTCGGGCCCGAGCAAGGCCCAGAGCAGGAAGGTGATGACTGCGATCGATACCACGATCTGGACAAAGTACGCGGCCGCCACATCCGCAAGCTTCTGGATCGGCGCGCGGCTGCGCTGGGCCTCGGCGACCAGGGACACGATCCGGGCAAGGAGGGTCTCGGCGCCCACCTTCTCGGCCCGGATCACGAGCGAGCCGGTGCCGTTCACCGTGGCGCCGACCACGGGGTCGCCCGCGTGTTTCTCCGCCGGGATCGGTTCGCCCGTGACCATGGATTCGTCCACGCTGCTCACGCCCTCGATGACCACTCCGTCCACCGGGACCTTCTCCCCGGGCCGCACGCGCAAAAGATCGCCCGCCTGCACCGCATCGAGCAAGACGTCCTCTTCGCCATTTTCCGTCACGCGCCGCGCGGTCTTGGGCGCAAGCCCGAGCAAGGCCCTGATGGCGGCACCGGTCTTGCCTCGCGCCCGCAGCTCCAGGACCTGCCCCATCAGCACCAGGGCCGTGATGGTGGCCGCGGCCTCGAAGTAGGTGGCCACGCCGCCCTGGGCGTCGCGGAAGGACGCGGGAAAGATCCCGGGGACCGCGGTGGCCACGATGCTGTAAAGGAACGCCACCCCCGTGCCGAGCCCGATGAGCGTGAACATGTTCGGACTTTTATTGACGATCGACTGGGCCATGCGCACGAAGAAGGGCCAGCCGGCCCAGAGCACAACCGGGGAAGCGAGGAGCAGCTCCAGCCAGTGCAGGATCGTCACGGGAAGAAAGCGCTCCGGCGCGATCGCGGGGAAAAGGCCGCCCATGGCCGCGTACAGGAGCGGAACGGCGAGAACCACGGCGATCTTGAACCGCCGCGTCATGTCCGTGAGTTCGGGATTCTCCTGCTCTTCGACCGTGATGTTTTTCGGTTCAAGCGCCATGCCGCACTTGGGGCAGGCCCCTGGCTTGTCCTGCACGATCTCGGGGTGCATGGGGCAGGTCCATTCGGTCTTCGCAGCATGGTCGTGCGGCTCCTCCGGGAGGAGCGGCCTGCCGCAGGTGGGACAATTGACTGCTTCGTGCTTGTGTTCCTTTTTCGACTCTCCAGCGTATTTCGCCGGATCTTTCTCGAACTTCTCCTTGCAATTGGGCGAACAGAAATAAAACGTCTTCCCTTCATACACGGACGTACCCGCCGCGTCCTTTTCGTCGATCATCATGCCGCATACCGGATCTTTTACCGTTTTTACCTCTCCAACGTACTTCGCGGGTTCCTTCTCGAACTTCTCCTTGCAATTGGGCGAGCAGAAATAAAACGTCTTCCCCTCATACACGGACGTTCCTGCCGCGTCCTTTTCGTCGATCGTCATTCCGCATACCGGGTCCTTGACGCTCATTGTACCCCCCTAGTGGAAGCATTGCATGCATTCCAATTATATCTCTATACCTGAAAATTGCATATGCAGGGCCCAGAATTCGGGCCGAATTTGCCAAAGCAAATCAAACGGTTGGGAAAAGCGGAGCGGAAAGTTGAAGCACCTGAGCTTGATCCTGGAGGATTTACTACAGAAGCGTGACATACGTTTTCAAGCAACATCAGTCGTGGTTCGAGACGACCATGCACCGGAAGGGCGTGATTATTGCCAATTACAAACGAGATGGGAAAAGCTATCGCTGGTTGCATATGCTCATCCTTTTCCCTTTGCGACAAATGCCGGTCACTGCGTCGCTTCAGCGACAACATGACCAGCCAGTGTCTTCACAAACGATTTGAGCCCGGTATCTTCGCTCATCTCGAAATACTCGCCGGTCTTCGATGAGCGACGAGGCGAAAGAATGACCGTGGCGGCGGTATACAACCCTTTCTCCATGAGTTTTTCGCATAAAATCTTATAGCGATCCGCATAGGATGCGTTATGGAACTCAGGGAATATCGGAAAATTCGGCGATACGTCCTTGACCGGCGTGCGCGAAGCGGGCGCGTCTTCAAGTAAAATGAGATAACCGACGAATGGCCGTTTGCTTTGTCCGAAGGCCTTCTTCTCGAATGCCGTCCACAAATCAACAGCCGTCCCGAGCGCTTCTTCGCAACGGTTATTGGCATTGTTTCCGAACGACGGACCGACCTGGGACTTGAACTCTATGGCCGCAACAAGTTTCCTTTCGTTGATCACCAGAAGGTCCCACAGCTTTGTCGGACGGAAGAAACCGGGCAGTGTGAGCAGCCGCCGTTGGAGTTTTATTTCCGCATCGGGCAACCCGTTCGCACGGACGACATCAACTACCAGATCGATAAAACCGTTCATGTTGCTGCCGGCAGTAACCGCGCTCCGCTCTCCCTGGTCCGCTTTCCCGCCTGCCCGCTGCTTTCTGGCAGCCTTCTTCCTGCTGGTCCAATATTTTCTCACTGCGGAATGCGCCTTCGCATCGTAGTCGGCAAGATCAAGCGGCATCATCCACTCCTTTATCATCTGCTCCGAGGATGCTCTGTTCTTCGGGAGTCAGATTGTAGAGTTTAAAAGCAATGGCATTGCAGGCGGCGATATCCCGCTGATCCGCCGCATTCCTGAGCTTCGTTCTGACGTTTTCAGAAACATCGTTCCAAAGCGGGATATGGATTCGCCTCAGATACTGCGCCTGAAACCGCAGATACCCGCCCCGCATCTTTGTGGAATAGGTCGTGATGAAGAGACGGGCAATGTCGGACAAGAGCACGGCCTGCAGCGCCTTTAGGTCCCAGGTATCGGAGTTAATGTAATAAAGATTGTGATGCGGATAATACTTGCCATCTTCATAGACGATGTGGGCTTCGCCTTTGATGTCCGGGATCAGAAGCTTGGGAGTGTGCGTAAGCTTTGGGTAAATCCTGTCGATCGTCCGGTACCAGCGTTCGCTGTTCCGCTTGGCCACATTTCGCCTGCATATCGCGTCCCTGTGCTTCTTAAAATACGCGGCGAGCTTCGGATACTTCTTGAGGCTCACCAGTTCGCCGTCATCGTCAAAGGGATTGATAACGCCCATCCCCTGCCATTCCACCTTCCCGGCACGGATGTCCTTCGTCATGACGAGCGGCAGCTTGCGGTCTTTCTCTACGTCAAGGTCGGCATATGGCGCAACATAAACCTTGTCCGCTCCTGTGGCAACGCCTATGCCGACTTTGCAGCCCGCCTCTTCCAAAGTTGGGAAAGATGCTTCAATGCGTCTTAAAACAGCCAGTTCGTCAAAAGACTCCAGAATCCAGGGTTCACTGCCGCGCATGATGCCGGAGACTTCATGCACCGCGCTACCGCGCTCCAAGGATTGGGCGCGCATGTCATGCGCAAGCTTTACCAGAGTATCCTTATCAACCTGCGGCCGATGAGCCAGGCGAGTAGCATCAGCAGGTTCCCGGGAAATCACGGTGATTGCCGGATACGCGCTCACCTCAGAATGGAACGCGTCCGTATCCACCATATCAACGTAATATTTCAGATGATAATCCTTCGCTACCATCTTCCTGAGCGGCCCGCCGTATTTGTTCTTCATCCACCTGTCAGAACAGATAAGCGCGACAGAACCTTTCGGCTCCAGCAGCATCAGCGATTTTTCAATGAACGGAACGTACAAGTCAGCGCGATCATAAAGCGTGTCGTATCGATACCGATATTCAGTAAGCAGAACGTTAGGGATCATTTCCTGACGTACGTAGGGAGGATTACCGACGACGTGAGTAAAATGAAACGGAAGGTCTGTGAGCAGATAGTCTCCCTGGACAAGCCAAGCATTAAGCAATTTTTCAGCAGCCGCACTCGGCACTTTCTTTTCTCTAAGCAGGCTGCGTAGTTTTATGCGTGTTTCTTCAAAGCTCTTGTGATGCAGTTCAATCGCCCGGATCGAATCTTTAAGGCAAGGCACACTATCGGCATGCCCGGGAAAATGACTTCGATAGGAATCAAGCAACCGCTCCGCCGCAACTAGAAGAAACGCTCCCTCCCCGAAAGATGGTTCCAGTAAACGCTTCTTGTAAAGAGCAACCGCGGCCGTATACCCGGTTAAATCTAAAATAAACTCTACTACCTCGCGACGCGTAAATACTGCGCCACGCTCTTCGATGCCAGCTGCCGCCAATTGCTCGACTGCCGCTTGAAGTCGGTCCATCCCGGGCAACGCAATTTGTGATGTTTGGATTAATGACATTTCTTACCAGTTGAATTTCACCATTTGATCGAAGCTCCAGACGCTTTGAGCGAAAAAATCAAATATCGCTTGAAACAGATCGGCCTATTTCTTCCGCACGTACGCAGTGGAGTACTGGTTGTGTTTCACTTTGGCATAGTCCAGCTCACTCTCGGGAACCGGCTTCTTCGTTTCGTTCGGATAGCCGATGCTGACCATGCATTCCACCTTGAGGTTCTCGGGCAGTCCCAGCAGACCTTGCACGTATCGCTCCGCTGACATCGCTTCCGTGTGCATGCGGTTCCTGATCTGTATCCAGCAGCTGCCGAGACCCAAGGAGTGGACGGTCATCTGGACAAGGATCGCGGCAATCGAGCAGTCTTCGACCCACACGTCGCATTTTGCGCTGTCGGCGCACACCACGATTCCCATGGCTGCGTCCCGCATATGGTGCGATCCATACTCTCGCGCTTCCGAAAGCTTGGTCAGGAGCCCCGGGTCATCGACAACGATAAACTCCCATGATTGGATGTTGCGTGAGGTGGGTGAGCGGAGGAGGGCCTCGATAAGGAGGTCCCGGGTCTTGCTCTCAAGAGGCGTATGCGCATATTTACGAATGCTTCTGCGCGTGCGTAAGAGGTCGATCATGCCGTATCCCCCCGGGGCGAGATGCAAGGATGATAACGAATGCCTTGATTATACGCGCATGCACTATGATGTCAAGAATCTCGAAGGGGTATCTTGTGGAACCACGGCAAAAAAAAGGCCCGCATCCAGGCGGGCATCAATGGAGCGGGCCATATTCTGCCCCGGGACGCTAGCACGAACTGTGACACTTGCACGTGACCGCCTGTTTCTTCGTCACCTTCACGATCTTCACGCCGTCCACCTCCTTTCCCTGAAAACGTTCCGTGCCGTCACAATGCCGCGCACGCAAGAAATCCGAATTCGCTTTGAAAAAGCGTTTAGCCACAAAATGCACAAAAAGCACAAAAAAATACTCGAACTCGTGAATATTCCTTCTGTGCCTTATGTGCGTTCTGTGGCTAATGAGGTCCTTGCGGGGTTCACCGGGTCATGACCCCGACACGCAGACCGCTGCCTTCTGCTTCTTCTTGAGATCGAGCAGGTACTGCCGCGCGGCGAGCGCCGCATTGGCCCCTTCGCCCGAGGCGATGATGATCCGTTTGCCGTAGGTGTTCGTGATGTCCCCGGCCGCGAAGATCCCCGGGTGCGAGGTCGCGCAATCGGGCCCGATCTTGATCTCGCCCCGGTCGTTCAGGTCCACCAGGTGCGCCACGATCCCGGAGTTGGGCCGGAACCCGATGGCGATGAAGACTCCCTTGGCGGGGATGACGACGCTCTCCTCTTCCGCCATCTTCCTGATCGTGACCCCCTCCAGCGTCTTCGTGCCGGAGAAGGCAACGACCTTGTATTCTTCGTAGATGTCCACGCCCGTCAGGCACCGGACCCGGTCGATGATGGCCGGGTCTCCGGTCAGCTCCGTGGCCGAGACCAGGTGGATGCGGGCCGCGACGCCGTGCAGGTTCTCGACCATCTGGAGCGCCGAGTTGCCGCCGCCCACCACCACGACGTCCTCGTCGTGGACGAAGGAGAGGTCCTGGACGTTCCCGGTGAACACCCCCTTGCGCTGGAACTCTTCCTCGCCCTCGATGCCGAGCCGCCTGCGCGCCATGCCGGTCGTCACGATCACGGTCTTTGCCGTATAGGTCTTGAGTTCCGCCGTGGTCACCCGAAACCCCTCCTCCGCGGGCTCGATCTTCTCCACCTCGGAGAGCACGTGGTCCATGTAGTGCGACCGGACGAGCTGTTCCTCGAATTTTTCGATGAGCTGAGGTCCGGTGATGAAGTCGTAACCCATGTAGTTCTCGATCTTGGTGCTGTCCACGGCCTGGCCGCCCAGGTCCTTTGCGATCAGGAAGGCGTCCATCTTCATGGTCGCCGCGTAGACCGCTGCCGTGAGCCCCGCCGGACCGCCGCCGATGATAATGAGATCATAGGATGACCGGGGAGGCGCACAGGTCCGCTCCTCCAGGAAGCGGTCGCGGCATCCTTCGGAGCAGAAATAATAGGTCACTCCCCGAAACTCGACCGTTATCGCCGTCTCGTCGGGACACTCCATGTTGCAGACGGGGTCCCGTTTCATACTGCATCATCTCCCCTCCTTGAACGGCGGGCGATCGGCTACTCCTCCAGCCGGTACCCCAGCCGCTCGATACTGTCCTTCGTCAGCTTCGTCAGCTTTTCCTCCGGCATTGCCCCCTCGTCGTACCGGACGGCAAGCTTGCCGTTCTCCACGTCGATCTCCTCGACGCCGTCCATGCCGCCGATGAACCGCCGCAGCGCGAGCGCACAATCGGCGCAGAGCGTCTTCTCCACGTTAAACAACGCTGTTTTCATGTTCCTTCACCTCCTCGAGGGGGACCGTCTCGGCCCAGGCGAGCAGCCGCTCCGCCGCCCATTGCACCTCGGCCAGGTCGGCCTCGGTCGGAATCGGCATGCAGTCGCACTCGCATTCGTGGGTCAGATCGTAGGCCCGCTGGAGCGCGGCCGCGACCCGCGCGTCGTCGGGCGAGCTGCCCAGAAAGGTGTTGCGGAACTGCGTTACCACGTCCTCGTGGGTCAAATCGCCGAGCGCGGCGATGCCCAGGAACCCCACGAGGCTGAACAGCATGGCGTGGTAGAGCTTCGTCATCACCGCTCTGGGCCCCATTCCCTCGCGCGCGAACAACAAGGCCTCGTCGAGGCTTTCACGCGCCTGCTGGAATCGTTCCGTCCTGGTCATACTTTACACTCCTCTTAATATGATACCGCATCCTGTCATTCATTGGTACCCTAATCATGAGCCATGCACGATCCGCGCCGTACCGATCCTCCCGCAATAGTCCGAAAAAACAGAGCCTTATCCCGTCCCGCACTGCATTATGGTGGGCCGCCTGCTGCACCGGGTGGAGCATTTCCTGCACGCCCCCTCAGCGCAGCATGAAGAGCAGCATGATGTTCATCACATACACCAGTACGATCCCGAGGGAGTCCCATGCGAGCGGGAGCGCCTTCTTCTCGGCCCGGTAGGTCAGGCCGATGACCGCGATCGCGGTCATGGCAACGGCCGAGAAGGCAGAGGCGATGTGCGTGTGGCTCGCAGAGGACAGGAGCGGGCCATGCGTATAGAACAGGTCGTCGAGGAAGAGGATGAAGATATTGAAGATGTTGCTGCCGAAGAGGTTGGCGATCGCCAAATCCACGGCGTCGCTCCGCACCGCGGCCACGCACACCACCACCTCGGGGAGCGACGTGGACAGGGCGATGAAGACGTTCCCGATGAATGACTGGCCCAGGCCCGTGGTCTCGGCGAGCCCGGCCCCGATCCGCGGCAGGGCCACTGCCGCCCCGACCACGACCAGCGCGTTCGCCGCGTAGTGGATCGCGGCCGTCTTGAAGGTGATGTCCGCGTAGCGCACCTCTTCGCGCTTCTCCCGGATGTACGCGGCAAGCTGCCGCTTCTCGTAGGCGTAGACGACCTTCATGGCCGTGAAATAGACCGGCGCAACAGCCAGGGTGAACAGGCCGATCCATCCGAAGGCGGGCAGCCGCGGCCCGAGCGCGATCCCGCTGCCCACGATGCTCACGAGCAGGATCCCGAACCCCGCGGAGAGCACGTGGCCGTGATGCGCCTTGGTCACGATCGGCTGGGGCCGGGAAAAAATATCGAGACCGGCCAGGATCAGCATGTTGAAGACGCAGCTCCCCAAGACGTCGCCGACCGCGATGTCCGGCGCCTTCACCACGATGACCGAGCTCAGCCCCGTGACCAGCTCCGGCAGGGATGTGACCGTCGCCATGAGCACCAGCCCGATCCAGGCCCTGCCCAGACCGGTCTTCTCCGCGATCACGTCGCCGTACCGCGACAGGCGGGAGCCGGACACGACGATGAGCGTGGAGCAGGCGATAAAGCCGAGCCAAAGCAGCATGCCGTCCTCCGGGAGAGAAGAACCACCGAATGATTTGAATTATAGCGGAATTTTCTGATTGCGGGATCGTGTACGTTACCGGAATGGCAGCTTGTGAATTCGAGATTGACAGGAAGGGGAAGGCATCATACAAAAAGATCGAGGTCCTTGCGCATATCGAACGGCTGGCTTTCACCATCCTGCCGGCGCCGAATTGTTTGGATTAAATAATGAACTGAAGGATTAGATTCTCGTTTTCCCCGTGTCTCCGCGTGAAAATCAGATTTCTTTTTACATTCCCCGCTTTTTCTTAGAAAATTTACCCCGCCGATGCTAAAAAGAGTATTGAACTCCCGCTGTGACGCGGAGGCGCAGAGAAAGGGAATGAAGTCTTTACTTCCATTCCTTGCGTTTTTCTGCTGCTTGAGATATCCTGTCCTGCAGCAATCTGCAAGGCGCGGGATTCAACCGAATGCCCTGCAAGGGGGTCTAATAACTGCGGGGCCGGACGTGGATCAGGTCGTGCGGAAGGCCGCCGGACATTTCCGATTCCGATGAGGAGGACAGTATGAAAAAATCACTCGGCGCCAAGACGCTCGTCCAACCTACGCCGGTCTGGGTGGTCGGCAGCTATGATGCGGAGAACAAGCCCAACATCATGACGATCGCCTGGGGCGGGATCTGCTGTTCCCAGCCCCCCTGCGTGGCCGTCGCCCTGCGCAAGGCAACGCACACGTACGGATCGATCATGGAGCGCAAGGCCTTTACGGTCAACATCCCCTCCGCTGCCCAGGTGAAGGAGGCGGACTACGTGGGCACGGTCTCGGGCAAAACCGTGGACAAGTTCGCGATTGCCAAGCTCACCCCCGTCCGAAGCGAAAAGGTGGACGCGCCCTACGTTGCCGAGTTCCCCCTGGTGATCGAGTGTTGTCTGCTCCAGGCCGTCGAGATCGGGCTCCATACGCAGTTCATCGGCGAGATCCTCGATATCAAGGCGGATGAGTCCACACTTGACGAGAAGGGACTGCCGGACATCCTGAAGACACAACCGATCATCTTCGATACGGGTCAGGGCGCCTATTACGGCGTCGGGGAGCGCATCGGCAAGGCCTTCTCGATCGGCAAGCGAGCGTAGACAAGACCGGGCTCACGCGGAGCCGCGGAGAGGTCAACATCAAGAATAGGTGAACGTGTGAACGCGTAAACCTGCGAACAAGTCTTGTTCTTACTTTTTCTCTGCGTTCTCGGCGGTTAAACGCTCTTATTGGGTTAAAGGTTGTATGGTATTCCCCGCGGCTCCGCGTCTCCGCGTGAGGAAAGATTTTTCTCTATAGTTAAGGAGGGCATCATGCCGAAGGTCCTGATCCATCCCGCAACCTATGACAACGTCCGGCCCGCCGTGAACCGGGCATTCGAGCTCTTTCCTCTTTCCCTCGCCGGCAAGAAGGTCATGATCAAGCCGAACGTGCTGCGCGCGTCCATGGCGCATGAAAACATCACCACGAACCCGGCGTTGCTGCGCGCCGTGGTGGAAAAGGTGGAGTCCCTGGGCGCGGCTGAGATCACGGTGGGCGACAATCCCGGCCTCTTCGACTACGGCGCGAACGAGGCGAGCTTTACCAAGACGGGCCTGATGGACGCTGCCAAGGGCACATACCGGAACATCGGGGACGACTCGCGTCAGGTCCCCTTCGATCCGCAGTACCTGCCCTCCCTCAGCGTATCCACCGCCGTGCTCGACGCCGACGTCGTCATCAGCATGCCCAAGTTCAAGACCCACGGCCTCACCGTCCTGACCGGGGCGATCAAGAACAGCTACGGCATCCTGCCGGGCGCGCAGAAGGCCATGCTGCACAAGGCCTCGGGCGGCCCCGAGCGCTTCCACGAGATCATCGTCGAAGTCTTCCGGCTCCGCGTGCCGGACCTGTTCATCATGGACGCCGTGGTCGGCATGGAGGGCAACGGTCCGGCCTCGCCCGACCTGCGGGAGATCGGCCTGGTCCTGGCCGCGGACAATGCGGTGGCCCTGGACGCGGTCGTCGCGACGATGATGGGGGTCGATCCGGGGCGGCTGCGATTTCTGCAGAAGGCGAAGGAGCTCGGCCTGGGAGACTACGACATGGGGAAGATCGAGGTGGTGGGCAAACTGAAGCCGATCCCCGACTTCAAGCTGCCGCCTTTGGGCGGAGACGCTATTTTGCGGAACGAGGCCATGCAAACGATGATGACCGCACGGGCCCAGGTACGGCCGCAGGCCGATCCCGACAAGTGCACTGCCTGCGGCACCTGCATCGACCACTGCCCGGTCTCGGCCCTGACCTTGACCGACTCCCTCCCTGTCGTCGATCCCGGGAAGTGCATCGCCTGCTTCTGCTGTCAGGAGATGTGCCCGGAGAAGGCGATCGCCTTGCGGTAGGAACAAATGCCCTCGTATCCCGCGGAGACGCGGAGAAAGCAATATAAGGGCTAAGAGAATTTTGATGAAATCGTAAAGAGCTAAGACTTGCCACTGAGAACACTGAGCCAAGTCTTATAATATTATTTTTTTTATGAATTCCCCGCGTCTCCGCGTGAGAAGAAATCTTTTCAGTCTATTTCATCGTCGGAAAGGAGTCATCCCATGATCAAAGTCGGCAATACCACGGTATTCGAGACGCTCGCGGAGATCGTCGATCCTGCGCATTCCTGTCTGGTGGTCTGGGACGTGCAGCACGGCCTGGTGGACCGGATCTATAATAAAGAAGAGTTCCTCGGGAACCTCCGGAAGCTCCTGGGCGCGGTACGCGGCAAGATGCCGGTGGTCTACACCCTCATCACCCCGCTCCCGCGGGAGTATCAGTCGTCCTGGGGCATCGCCAGCATAATGCGGCGCTATAATGTAAAGGAGATCGGGAAATTGCCGCAGTTCATGGCCCCGGGCTCCCCGGAGCGCGAGGTCCCTGATGCGGTCAAACCGGCGCAGGGCGACATGGTCCTGGACAAGGCGACGGCGAGCGTCTTCATCGGCACCAACTTCGAGAACATGATGCGGCACCGGGGCATCCAGACGCTCCTCTTCGCGGGCATCGCGACCGAGTTCGGGATCGAGTCCTCGGCGCGCGACGCTTCGAACCGGGGCTTCTATCCCGTGGTCGTCTCGGACTGCGTCTCTTCCATGGACCGGGACGCGCACGAGCGGTCCCTGCAGAACCTCGGAAAGCTCGTGATCGTGACGAACACCGCGGAGATCGCGAAAAATATCGTGTAGTGGAGGATCCTTCGATGGGCCGTTTGTTCACCCCCTTGCAGCTCCGTTCCCTTCCCTTTCGCAACCGGATCTTCGTTTCGCCCATGTGCCAGTATTCGAGCCGCGACGGCTTCCCCACCGACTGGCACCTGGTCCACCTGGGGAGCCGGGCCGTGGGCGGCGCCGCCCTGGTGATCGTCGAGGCAACCGCCGTGAGCCCCGAGGGCAGGATCAGCCCGGACGACAGCGGCATCTGGAGCGACGCCCATGCGAAGGCCTTCGCGCCGATCGCGCGGTTCGTCCGCGAGCAGGGCGCGGTGCCCGGGGTCCAGCTCGCCCACGCGGGACGCAAGGCATCCACGGACCTGCCCTGGCAGGGGGGCGGGCCGCTCGGCCCGGAAAAGCGCGGCTGGCAGCCCATCGCGCCGAGCCCCCTGCCCTTTGCGCCGGGCTATCCCGTGCCGCGCGAGATGACCGCTGAGGACCTGGCCACGGTGCGCGATCAATTCGTTTCCGCGGCCCGGCACGCCCGGGCGGCAGGCTTCGAGGTCATCGAGCTCCACGCGGCGCACGGCTATCTGCTGCACGAGTTCCTCTCACCGCTTGCAAACATGCGGAACGACGAATACGGAGGGACGCTGGAGAACCGGATGCGCTTCCCGCTCGAGGTGAGCCAGGCGGTGCGGGAGGTCTGGCCGAAGGACCTGCCGGTCTTCGTGCGCATCTCGGCAACGGATTGGGTGGAAGGAGGATGGGACCTGGAACAGTCCGTGGAGTTCTGCCGTCGCCTGAAAAAACAGGGCATCGACCTGATCGACTGTTCGTCCGGCGGCGTGGTCCCGAACGCCGCGATCCCCGCGGGGCCGGGCTATCAGACGCCCTTTGCCGCTCAAATCCGGAAGGAGGTCGGGATTCCGACCGGCGCGGTCGGCGTCATCACCGAGGCAGTGCAAGCCGAGCAGATCATCGCAACCGGCATGGCCGACGCAGTCATCCTCGCGCGCGAGATGCTGCGCGACCCCTACTGGCCCCTGCGCGCGGCCGGCATCCTGAAGGTCGACGTGCCCTGGCCGGTCCAGTACCTGCGCGCGAAGCGCTAGAACGCTACTGCGGCTCCAGGGGTTCAAGCCGGCCCTTGCAATACTTGCCCGGGCTCGCGTGCTCGCCCCCTTCGATCGCGAAATAGACGCATTGCACGCCCGGGATCGACGTAAGGGAATAGGCGACCGAGGTCATGTACCCCAAGGCCCCGTCCGAGCCCATCTGCTCGCCGAGCTGCTCGTCGTTATCCACGCCGATGAACACCGTGTTCCCCTCTTTCTTCTTAAAGAGAACGATCGGCTCCCGGGACCTTCGAAACCGCTTGTTCATGGCAACGATCATTCCCCGCACACCCGCGCCTTTCAGGGACTCCACAAAGACGGGGTATTGTGCGGTCGCGTCGTAATCCCAGATCCCGGTTCCGTATCCGTCCATCAACCGCTGGATCCGGGGCAGCAGGTTCCTGTTCTGGGACTCCAGGAACGTATTCTTTCCGCGAAGACGCTGATTCTCGATCTGCAGTTGCTCGACCTGGGCGGACAATTTCTGCATCCTGGCCTCCGCATTCGCCAGGGCAGACTGCGCCTGGTTTGCCTCCGGCTGCACGGCATGCTTCTGTTCCGCTTTCCGGCAGCCCAGAATGACGAAAATCAGGATGAGTGCAAGGAAGAGTCTGAAGCGTACCATCGAAAAATCCCCCGGAACGGCCCCCTGCCGCGAAGAATACGGCCTTTCGCGTCCCGCCGCCCTTCGCGGTTCCCCCGATACTGAATATTGTATCATCGGACCGCGGTGAGGTCTACCGTTTTTCAACATCGTTGCCGGCCCCTGCGCCTTGACCGCGCCCGGCCAATTCAGTATGATCTCTACAGAGAGGGATCGCATGCCCGTAGACAAGTCCATATTGGGGCTTCGCTTCGGATCGAACGCCGAGGTCCAACCCGTGCGGCAGGAGCTGGAGTCCTTTCTTGCCGGCCCGAAAAAGGCAGGCAGCCGCGAACGCCACGGTGACGACCTCGCCGTCTATGTCGCGATGCTCGGGAGGATCGAGGCATTCGCGCAGCGACGCCGGCTGGATCCCGCATCCCCGGGCTACCGGGACAAAATGTTCTTCGGCGTACTCGGCGTTTCCTCGTTCTTCAATCCCTCGCTCAAGACCGCCATCGAACAGTATAAATATCATCTGCACACGCTCCGCTCCCTTGATTTCCACAAGCCCAAGGCCTTCATCCGGTCCGCGGAGCAAGAGATCGCCGGGCTCAGCCCGAAAAAGGCGAATGACGCGGCCAAGATCAACAGGCTCCAGGGCATGATCGAGCAACGGGAGCATGAGCTCGCCAAGCTGGCGTCGCAGCGCATTGCCCTGCGGGAAGAGCTCCGGGACATCGCGCGCTACATCCGGGACAACCTGACCAAGATCCGGAAGCTCTGCGAGGGATCCATCGTCGTGCTCGTGGACTTCCAGATCGCCGGCAAAGAGGCGCATCGGCTGATCAACGACATTCATGCGGAATTTCAGGCCCGGCTCGGCGAATCTCTGCTCGGCGGCGCTGACGACCCGGCCGTTACGCAGGAAGTCGCCGCGCTCTCACAGGAGCTGTCCGCGCTCATGCGCGAGGACGTCTATGCCTTGACGGGTCTGTTCGAGGCCATCCACGATCACGCGAAGAAGATCTCCGGCCTCATCGACGCCCTGCTGCCGCGGATCACGGCCGCGGACGGCAATGACGACCTCGCGCCGTTCGAAGAGCTCGAACAGGTCCTGGTTGCGCTGATCTCCGATTTTCGATTCGATCTCAAGATCGCCGCGCTCGGCGCCGAGATGCGCCATGCGGGCCTGCTCCGGGAAGAACGAGAGGAGATGCTCGACCGGCTCCTCGACCTCCTGCAGAAGGAACGGAGGACACGGGGGGATCGACGCGTCGCGGAGCGGAGAACAGCCAAGGTCGCCGTTACGGTCGAGCGCCGCGGCAAACAGAGACGGTCCGGCAAAAGCCGCCGCTGAGCAGCAGCGCCTTGCGGCAATGATTCCGTTCATGCATTTATTCTCTCATTTTTTTAAAAATCTTGCCAAATGCTTCACGGGGCTGAATCTCCTGTGGCATGCCCTGGCAATTCTGCTTACCGCGATCCTCGTCACCTCGGGGTTCGACTGGCACTATTTCATTGCCACCCGCGGAGCGGTTCTGCACCTGCTGCTCCATCCCGCCGTCAGGATCGGCGGGCGCCTGCCGATCCTTCTGCCCCTCGCGCTCTATGCCATGGGTGTGCTCAAACGGGACCCGAGGGTCACCCGGATGGCCGACACGCTCGGCCAGGCGGTCATCATGGGCCTGCTCGTCTCTTCCTCCTACAAGGCCTTCACCGGAAGGGTCCATCCGCCGCGGGGCCTCGCCCGGCATTTCGTCGACACCAGCCGGGTGTTCCACTTCGGCATTCTGCGCGGGGGCATGTTCTGGGGGTGGCCCTCCTCCCACACCACGATCGCCTTTGCCATGGCCGTCTCGCTCATAACCCTCTATCCGAAAAAGCTCGTCCTGCGGTACGCGGCGATCTGCTACGCGCTCTACATCGGGATCGGCGTGTCCATAACCATCCACTGGTTCTCCGACTTCGTGGCAGGCGTGATCATCGGAACGGTGATCGGCGTCGTGGTGGGAACGAGCTTCCGGGAATGTGCAGCGGCACGTGACGGGGTGCTGTCGTGAAGGTCAGGGGGAAGCGCGGGACAGTACTGTGCGATCCGTGATCCACACACAGCGATGGCAGCGACGTTAGTGCGCCTACTCTGGCTCAGAAGCCCTTCTGGTTATTCCCCGCTCCACCGTGACTTTCACCATCGGCCTGCCGTCGCCCCGGGAATGGATCTTCGTCACGATATTGCCCGCAGGCACCCCGCATTCAGTTGCCACGACCTTCTCTACGGCAGCGAGCCGTACGCGGGCCAACGCCGCCCGCCGGGCGGCCGGCATCCCTTGCTCCGGGTACGCCTCGATCCTGCACCGCAGCCCGGGATCGCTCCGCGTTGCCTCGCGCAGGCCGAGAAGCTGCGTTCGCATGGAGTCGGTGAGCGTCGTCTTGCCCCGCTCGAACACGAGCGGCGGGACGAAGGGCGCGGTCTCGACGGTCAACTCCACCGGCAGCGAAAGGTCCAGAGAGAAGAGGCGCGTGAGCCAGAGCCGCTCCTCCTCGCTCACCGGCGTATCGCGCCGTATCTTCAGCAGGAGGGAGACAACGAAGCTCTTGTCGTGGAAACCGACGACGAAGTCCGTGATCACGGCGGGCGCCATGATCTTCTCGGCCTTCGCCGCGGCCTGCCGGATCACCGAGACCGCGCTCTCCCGCGACGTTTGCAAAACTTCCTGGGGCGGACGGATCGGCGCGATGACCGGGGCAGGGGCCTTGATCGCCACGGGACGGAGGCCGCCCGGCTGCACCTTCACCTGCTCCACCGAGAGGCGGGCCCGCTTGTCCACGAAGTCGTCCACCGCTTTCTCGGCGTCGTCGATCTCGGCCTCGCTCAGATAGTCCACGACGTTGATGACGGCGCTGACCAACAGGGTCCCGTCCTTTTTCCGGGTATAGTCGAAGGCCGTGAGACGGGACTTCTTCTCCCGGTCGAAACGCTCCTTGAGCACCCGGGAAAGGCCGCTCCGGAGCCGCACCTCCACGATGGACGTGTGCAGCGTATAGATGAGCGGCACGGACAAGAGCAGCAGGACCGCGCCGAGTGTGATCAGGCGGCGCTTGAGGTTCGTTACGTCCGTCTCGGTGATCATCTTCGGCCGGAACCCGTAGATCAGGAACACGGCGGCTGTGGCCAGAATGATGGCGACGAAGTTGGTGAAGAAGAGCAGGAACCCGCCCATCAGGACGTTCAGGTTCAGGACGCCGAGCCCGAACCCCGCGACGCTGAGCGGCGGGATGACGGCCGTGGCGATGGCCACGCCCGGCACCACGGTGAGGTAGTTTTTCTTGGTGCAGAGGGCCGCTGCGCCCGCCGAGCCGGCGAGAAAGGCGATGATCAGATCGTAGAGGTTCGGTCGCGTGCGGCTCAGGATCTCGGGCGTGATCTCCTTCAGGGGAGACAGGAAGGTCGCCAGGGCCGCCACCGCGATGGTCACGACCACGCTGACGATGATCTTCCGGGCCGAGCGCCGCCCGATGGCCCTGGCTCCGGTGTTGAAGGCGAACCCCACGCTCAGGATCGGCCCCATGAGGGGGGAGATCAGCATGGCGCCGATGATGACCGGCGCGCTGTTCGTGATCAGGCCGGCAAGGGCGATGAGGTTCGCCAGGGTCAGGGTCAGAAAATAACCCGGCGAGATCTCGGTCTCCTGCACGATGTCCTTGATCACGGCCTCGTGGTTGATCGTCGCCGCGATCCGCTCCAGCCTGCGGAGCGCTAAGGCCTTAAGGGACGAAAGAACGGCCACACGCACCTCCTCCTTCTTTACTCCTTAGGAGAGACCAAGCGACGTACGAAGCGCCCGATCCATGGCCGCCCGATCGGCGTTCGATAAAGCTCCAAGTTTCCGATAAATGAGGGTTCGATCGATGGTCGAAATGGCGGGTTTTATTCGGGAGAGGAACGAGGACGACAGCACCCCGTTCATAGTTTGTCATAAACGGCATCCTCCTCGTTGCTCCAAACCTTTTTGAAATAGGACGCCTCCTGCTGCATTTTCGTCATTATAGCATACTTCCCTTGTCGCAGGCAGCATCTACTTGTGTCGAGGCATTTTGCGGGAGCTCCTGGGGGAAAAGCATACGGAGTTTCCGTAGGAGGAGAGGTACGGGGGGCATTTTCTGCGCAGATCGGCCGTTTTAGA
>JBJKRX010000025.1:0-23232 GCA_046704425.1 Nitrospirota bacterium | reverse complement strand
CCGCATGTGACCGAATATGAAGATCAAGCAATACCAGATCGATGCCTTTGCCGCGCGCGCGTTCGAGGGGAACCCGGCGGCCGTGTGCCCGCTGGAGCGCTGGCTGGATGACGGAATCCTGCAGGCGTGTCAAGGATCTGTTCTGCCAACCGCGGCGATCAATGGTCGATGTCGTTCTCGGCAGTGATTGAAAATCCGTTATCAGGTATGACAAGAAGGGAATTCCCGATTCGTATCTTGTCGACCGCTCTCGCCTCCTAATTCTCCTTCTTTTCCCACGATGCCGCATCGCGTCGTCTGTTGTCAAAATTGACACTGTTTTTCGGTTATATTTTCAGAGAACGAGCTTAATATACTGAAAAATAAGCAGATTAATAAATGGCGCATTTATTGCACAAAAAGTTGTAAATGTTTTCATGGGGGGATCCGCAAAATCCTATGGATGGGGGGGCACATGTCAAAGCTCAATTGCTGGGAGTTTAAGAAATGTGAGCGGCAGCCTGGGGGAAAGCTCGTGGGAGAATTGGGAGAATGCCCGGCCTCGACAACGCAACAACTGGACGGCGCCCACGGAGGGCAGAACGCAGGCAGAGGGTGCTGGGTTGTTGCGGGTACTTTCTGTGGGGGCGTGGTGCAGGGTACGGTGGCGCAAAAGGAGCACAACTGCTGGAGGTGCGATTTCTTTCAGTTGGTGAGAAAGGAGGAGGAAAAGACCGATCAGGGATTTTCCGCAACGCTTTTGGGCATGATGAGTTCCCTGAAGCACCACGCCTGATCGGGCTGAGGGGCTCCATGGGGTAAGGCACCAGCATAGTATCCCGTTATTTGTAGCGAGAAAAAAGGCTGCCGGACATTTTCCGGCAGCCTTTTTCTGTGTCTGTATTATGCGTTACCGTGCGAATGCGCTCTGCCCTTGCGATGGAGGATGGGTCGTTTTCCGGAGCGATGCAGCGCTGCAGACGCGCTCCGGGCAGGGGGCTTCTGTTGCTGCCCGTCGTGTGACGTGGGGCGGCTGGTTTGGGCCGCAGCGGGCGGGGCATGGCGCTCCGCCATCGGTCGGGGCCGCTGGCGCCGGGGTTCCCGGGGCGGACGGGCGAATTCCAGATCCCGGGCAGGGGCCGCTTTCTGGTAATCGAAATCCGCTATCCTGCAGCGTTCGATCCTGTTGCCGAGCACGCGCTCGATGCTTCGGACCATGGGTTCGTCCTCCGGCGTAACGAAGGTGAAGGCGTCTCCGGTCTTCGCCGCCCGGCCGGTCCTGCCGATCCGGTGCGTATAGGCGTCGGTGGTGTCCGGCATGTCGTAGTTGATCACATGGGAGATGGTCGAGACGTCGATGCCGCGTGCGGCGATGTCCGTTGCGACGAGGATCTGATGTTTGCCCATCCGGAACCCGTCCAGGGCCTCCTGCCGCCTGTTCTGCGAGAGGTTGCCCTGGAGCGATGCGGCCCGATACCCCGCCTTTTCGAGCTGCTGGCCGATGCGCTTGGCGCGGTGTTTGGTCTTGGTGAAGACGAGGATCGATTCGGTATCGGTCCGTTTCAGCAGCTCCAGGAGGAGCCCGGTCTTCAGGTGTTGCGGCACCGGGTAGAGCGCGTGCGACACGGTGTTCGCTGGCGCCCTATGACCGACCTGGACCGTAACCGGGTCGCGCAGGACGTCGTTGGCCAGAATTCGGATATCGTCGGCCATGGTGGCCGAGAACAGGAGATTCTGGCGTTCTGCCGGCAGGTGCCTGATGATCCTGCGGATGTCGGGCAGAAATCCCATGTCGAACATGCGGTCCGCCTCGTCCAGCACCAGCACCTCAAGGCGCGAGAGGTCGATGGTCTTCTGGTTGATATGATCGAGCAGCCGGCCGGGGCAGGCCACGACGATATCGACGCCTGCGCGGAGCTTCTGGATCTGCGGGGAGAGTCCCACACCTCCGTAGATGGTGCAGCTTTTGAGATGTGTGGCGCCTCCGAGTTTGCCGGTGGATACGTGTATCTGCTCGGCCAGCTCGCGTGTAGGCGCGATAATGAGCGCCCGGACCTTTCCGCGCGGCCCCGGGAGGAGACGTTGTAATATCGGCAACACGAAGGCGGCCGTCTTGCCGGTTCCGGTCTGTGCCAGACCTAGGACGTCGCGGCCTGTGAGGACCGGCGGGATGGCCTGGAGCTGGATCGGCGTGGGGGCCTCGTAGCCCTGGGCCGTGACGCCGGACAGGATACGCGGGTGAAGCTGAAAAGAGCTGAAATGCACGAAAACCTTCTTTCTCTGCGACAAGTGAGGGTGAACGGGGAGCCGTTCCTGTCGCCGGGAGCGGCATCCCGGGGAGCGGGAAGGCAGGAAATCATTTCCCTGCACTTCTGTGTCCCGGATCGGGATCGCGTCGTGATGATCGTCTGTCAAGAACGATTTTCTTCGGCACGCTGCGTTTTGAGGAGGACGTCTGGACGTACAACGGCAGGTCTCGGGCGCGGTCGATGCGGGTCCATCACGATGACGGGTTGATTATATCCGCTTTTTCCGGTTCTGTCAATCCAATTGTGCCGGCTGTCGGCAGTCTAGGATTTCCCGTCCCGGGATTCGCGCTTTATTCCGGCGATGAATTCATGGAGACGTTGTTCGGCGTCGGGGGTGATGTCGGTAAACATGAACCCGTATTGGTAGTGGCCGTCTCCCGGGTCACGGTTCAGGATGCGGGTGATCCTGCCGGTTGCCCGGATTTTGTAACCGTCGGGAAGATAGATCAGGCAGGTGAGTCGTGTGCCTTCCTTCAATTGTTTGTCGGTCTCGAACAGCATGCCCGCGACACTGATGTTCCGGGTGCGGCAATAGAAGATCACCTGCTGTTCGCGGCCTTCGACCTTGGCGCTCACGAAGGCGCGAACCGTTTCCCGGGCAGCGATATCGAGAAGCTGCTCCGCCTTTACCATGATCAGGACGGGATGGACCGGCTGCAGCAGCACGGCGTTCGCCCGGCATTGCCTAGCCCGTTCGATGTCGGCCGGGGTGTTCTCGCAGACCATGATGATTGAGACCGCGCGAAGGTCCGCGTCCTCCCGGATTCGGGAACAGAACTCCTCGCCGGTCATGCCGGGCAGGGAAAGCTGGGTGATGATAAGGTCCAGGTGCTCGGCGCGGTGGATCGCGAGCGCCTCGTCGTTCGTCTCTGCGACGAGCACCCGGATGCCCGTCCGGTTCAGCAGGGTCTCTTGCCGTTCCAGGAGCGCGTGAATATCACGCGTAATCAGCACCTTTTTCATGGCACCTCGCCCCGGCCCAACCGTGCGCTTCCGGTCCCCTGAACAGAACTATAGCACAGATCGGCGCGTAAGAAAATCGCCACCTTCCGTGCGACACATGAGCTGCCCCAGCAGCATGTGCTAATATAATAAAAGCGAGGCCCTGATGCCGGACACGATCCCCGAAAAGCCGCTTTCCGCGAATGCGTTGACGGTCCTTACCCGCCGCTACCTGAAAAAAGACGAACGGGACGGCGTCATCGAATCGCCTGACGAGCTGTTTCGCCGGGTGGCGGCGAACATCGCCCAGGCAGATCTCCGGTGGGGCAGCCGCGCGGACATCCGGTCGACCGAAGAAGAATTCTTCCGCACGCTGTCCAGCCTGCTGTTTCTGCCCAACTCTCCCACCCTGATGAACGCCGGCCGGTCCCTCCAGCAGCTCGCGGCCTGCTTCGTTTTGCCGGTGGAGGACTCGCTCGAATCGATCTTTGAAGCGGTGAAGCACACGGCCCTGATCCATCAGAGCGGCGGCGGGACCGGGTTCTCGTTCAGCAGGCTCCGGCCCAAGGACGACGCAGTGAGCAGCACCGGCGGCGCAGCCAGCGGGCCGGTTTCGTTCATGCGGGTCTTCAATATGGCAACGGAGGTGATCAAGCAGGGAGGGACGCGGCGCGGGGCGAACATGGGGGTCCTGCGGGTGGACCATCCCGACATCCTCGAGTTCATCGCTGCCAAGGAGAACAGCGCGGAACTCGCGAACTTCAACATCTCCGTGGCTCTGACCGAGGAGTTCCTGCAGGCGGTCGAGACCGGTGGAAATCTGCAACTCGTGAACCCGCGCAGCGGCCGCGTGACGCGCACGCTTCCGGCCCGGGAGGTCTTCGAACGCATCGTGGAATCTGCCTGGAGGACCGGCGATCCGGGAGTCCTCTTCCTCGACCGGATCAACCGCGATAATCCCACGCCCCGGCTGGGCGAGATCGAGAGCACCAATCCCTGCGGCGAGCAGCCCCTCCTGCCGTACGAGCCCTGCAACCTCGGTTCTATCAACTTGGCGCGGATGCTTACGGGGTCCCCTGACCGGCCGTCCGTGGACTGGGACCGGCTTGCACGGACGGTGCGTACGGCGGTCCATTTCCTGGACAACGTGATCGATATGAGCCGCTATCCCCTTGTCGCGATCGACCGGATGGCGAAGGGGAACCGCAAGATCGGGCTGGGGGTGATGGGGTTTGCCGACCTCTTGATCCGGCTCGGGATCCCCTACGATTCCGCAGAGGGGCTGCGGACCGGCGAGGCGATCATGCGGTTCGTGCAGGAAAAGGGGAGGCTTTCCTCCGCGGAACTCGGCAGCGTGCGGGGCGTTTTCCCGAATTATCCGGGCAGCATCTACGAGCAGGCGGGTGGCCCGAGACTCCGGAACGCCACGGTTACGACCGTGGCGCCCACGGGGACCCTGGCGGTCATCGCCGGTTGTTCCAGCGGGATCGAGCCGCTCTTTGCGCTTGCCTATACGCGCCACGCCTTGGGCGACGTAGAACTGCCGGAGGTGAACGAGTATTTTCTCCGGATGGCTGAGGAGCGCGGCTTCCTCAGCGACGAACTCCGGATGCGCGTGATGGCCGGTGCTTCCGCTCGGCGCATCCCGGGTATCCCGAAGGACGTGCAGCGCATCTTCGGAACGGCCTTCGATATAGCGCCGGAATGGCATGTGCGCATGCAGGCCGCCTTTCAACGCCATACCGACAATGCCGTTTCCAAGACCATCAATTTCCCGCCGCAGGCGACGCAGGACGATGTCCGCGCCGCATTTTTGCTCGCCTATCATGAAGGGGTGAAGGGCGTCACCGTCTTCCGGAGCGGAAGCAAAGGGGGACAGGTGCTTACCTGCGCTGATTCGCTGTACTGTTGATCCGCTGCGACAGCTGGTTTCGGGGTGGACGATCGGGAGGCTTCGGCGTCGTGTCGGCCGCCTGCAGGGGGGTGGTATGGTGCGTCGCAGGTCGTTCTCGGCGATATTGCCGACGGGCGTCCGCGAGCCGGGCGGTTTCGCTCCGCAGCGGGATCGGCTCAACGGGTTTTGCATACGCGGTCTGCACCCCGACCAGGGAGGTGATGAAGGCAAGGGCCCGGTGAATGCCCCGGCTGTTGTCGGGAGGCCGGCGTACGGGGAGCGGATACGCGTTCGGCGTTCTCAGGGCGCTGCGGAGCAGTGCGGCCCTCCGCTGGGAAAAAAGCCGCGCCCGCCCCGCGGGTATCTTCAGGAGAAATCGGACGACGTCGGGGGGCGTCTCGGTCCCGATCAATTCGGGATTCAAGCGCCTGAGGACCCGGGAGGTGGTTCCGGCGCAATATGCGGCGACACCAAGGTCCATGCCGGACCAGAGGGCGACCTCGTCATAGCGATGCGGTTTGGCGTGCGGGGGCCGGAATCCATAGGCTGCGGGATTGCGCGCGATGATGACGGCGGCCAAAAACTTCGGTACGAATCCTTTCGTTTCCCCCCGGATGGAGCGGGTCGTCCGGAGATCCCAGAAGTCCTGCCCCCCGGTCCGCTGCAGCGCGCGATCGATCTTCCCTCTTCCGGCGTTGTAGGCGGCGATCACGAGCGACCATGACCCGAACCGATCATGGAGGTCCCTGAGATACCGTGCCGCGGCACGGGTTGATTTCTCCAGGTCCTTGCGTTCATCGACCCACCGGTCTTTGCGCAGTCCGTAACGTCGCGCGGTTGCGGGCATGAACTGCCACGGCCCCCGCGCGTTCGCCCGGGAAACCGCTTCGGGATCGAAGCCGCTTTCGATCATGGCAAGATACGCGAGTTCCGGGGGAAGGTGCTCCTTCTGCAAGATGTCCCGGACGTCGTCCAGATAGGGTGCGGAGTTGTTGAGCCACTGTTGGAACAGATTCCTCCCGCGGGTGGTGAAAAAGGCCAGGTATGCTTCTACGCTGCTGTTTAACATGATCGGAATGTCGGTTTCCCTCCCGGCGGCCTTTTGCGCAGCGGGCGCAAACGCAACCGCGTCCCCGGATCCCGACGGGGCTGTTACTGCGGCAGGGAGAGAGGCTTGTACGGAAGAAGCTGGGGTGGTCTTAAGGGAACCTTCCTCCTGCGCTGCGAGTGGTCCTGCCGTGATCGCAAACAACGCAAGCGAGAGAACGGCTGCCGGAAGAATAGCTGGTTGCAGCAGCGTTCCGGACCTCTCTGGCGCAGGAAAGAGTTTCACGCTTCGCTTCTGCATTCCCCGAAACTCGGGCGCGCACATACGCCCCGAATCCTCCATCCCTTTCTCAAACTCCTGCATGCTGACTTCTAGTAAAAGTTAAACGCAGATTTTGCCGTTCTGTCAAGAAACAAAAGTATTAGCAGCGGCGCCTGGGGGATAATGCTCAAGCAGGGAGAAAAACAATGTCCGCGAGGCTGGCAGCAGAGTCCAACACAAAGACGCGTATTTCCAATGTCTTGGATAGAACGTCCGCTTGACATCAGGCAAGACTGTGTTAAGCTGTGAGGGGAGGATGCACTATGAATGTGGCGATCGGCTCTGATCACGCCGGATTTCAACTGAAGTCCGCATTGATCGAATATATCAAAGAAATGGGGCATGCGGTTCGGGACGTGGGGACCTATAGCACGGAACCGGCCGATTATCCCGACTCCGCCCTATCCGTTGCCAAAGCCGTGATCGACCACCCCGGCGACCGGGGCATCCTGATCTGCGGCAGCGGGGTCGGCGCTTGTGTCGCGGCGAACAAGGTCCCGGGGGTGAGGGCCGCCTTGTGCCACGACACGTTCTCCGCGCACCAGGGCGTGGAGGACGATGATATGAACGTCCTCTGCCTGGGGGCACGGGTCGTCGGCCCGGAGCTGGCGAAGGAAGTGGTGCGAACGTTTCTCGGTGCGACCTTTTCCCGGGCGGATCGACATCTGCGCCGGCTGGCGAAGGTCCAGGGCATAGAACAATCGTTCAGTAAGGATCGTTCCTGAACCGACGGCAGGGGCCTGCGGGCAAAGGAGAAGGGAGAAAGGATTCCATGCTGCTGGGATATATCGGACTCGGAAAGATGGGCCTTAATATGGCCGAACGGCTTCTGGAAAAAGGACACCAGGTCGCGGCATTCGACCGGAACACTGACGCGGTCGCCGCTATAGGAACGAAGGGGGCACGAACCGCGGGTTCGCTCGCGGATCTGGCCGCGTCCCTGCCAGCGCCCCGGCTGCTCTGGCTTATGGTCCCGCATCAGGTCGTGGATGCGGTCTTGGATGAGCTTATGCCGCTCCTTGCTCCAGGGGACACGGTCATTGACGGCGGCAATTCGCTTTATACGGATTCCCAGCGGCGGGAACGCATGCTTTCCGAAAAGGGCATCGACTTTCTGGACGTCGGAACGAGCGGGGGCCCCCGCGGGGCGCGCGAGGGCGCATGCCTCATGATCGGCGGGAAGAAAGCGACCTATGAACGCCTCGAGCCGCTCTTCCGGGACCTGGCCGCGGACCATGCCTATGCGTACCTCGGACCGACAGGGGCGGGACATTTCGTGAAGATGGTGCATAACGGCATCGAATACGGCATGATGCAGGCCCTGGCAGAGGGGTTCGCGGTCATGCGTGCGTCATCTTTCGGCCTGGACCTGACGAAGGCGGCGGAGGTCTACAATCATCGTAGCGTGATCGAATCGCGTCTTGTCGGGTGGCTCGTGAGCGCTTACGAGCAGTACGGCCCCGACCTCGCGGGCGTGTCCGGTTCCGCGGCCCAGAGCGGTGAGGGGATGTGGACGGTCAATGCGGCCAAGGAGCTGGGGATGCCCGTCCCGGTGATCGAAGCGGCCCTCGCGTTCCGGCTTGCATCACAGAAGGCGCCGAGCTACACGGGGCAGGTCGTTTCCGCCCTGCGGAACCAGTTCGGGGGACACGCAGTGCGCGCGGAAGGGAAGTGAGCAGATCGCCGTTCCCGGAAACGTGACGAAAGGAAGAAGACCGCAGGTCCACAGGTATGGATGAAATCAGCGAACAGGAACGCACACAACAAAGAAATACGGCGGGAGAAGAAGCGCCCGCCTATCAGCGCGTGGAGAGTTGCGAGATCGAAGTGCCGCGGTCCGCTGCCTTGATCATCTTCGGCGCGTCGGGAGATCTTGCGCGGCGCAAGCTTCTGCCTTCGCTGTACCGGCTGTATAAGAGCGGGCTGCTGCTCACGAATTTCTTCATCCTCGGCACGAGCCTGGTGGAACTGACCACGGAACAATTCCGGGAGACCATGCGCGACGCCGTGCAGAAGGCGTTTCCGCACGATTTCACCCCTCCGGTCTGGGACGAGTTCGCATCGCACCTCTACTATTCCGCTTTTCGCTACGATGATCCGTCCGCCTACGGCACCTCCCTCCGGGACCTGCTGCCGGACCTGGAACGCAGACATAAGACGGGTGGAAACCGGATCTTTTACCTGGCCATTCCGCCCACGGTCTTCGAGGAGGTCGTCCACAACCTGGGGGCGGCCGGGCTTGCCCGGGAAGAACGGGGGTGCAGCCACCTCGTGATCGAGAAACCCTTCGGCCGCGACCTCGATACAGCCAGGAAGCTTAACCGGCTGGTGCATACCTACTTCAAGGAGCACCAGGTCTACCGCATCGACCATTATCTCGCTAAGGAAACCGTCCAGAACATCCTGATGTTCCGGTTCGCCAATTCGATCTTCGAGCCGCTCTGGAACCGGCGCTATGTGGACCATGTCCAGATTACGGCAGCCGAGACCCTCGGCGTGGAGCACCGGGCCGGCTATTATGAACAGGCGGGTGTGATCCGCGATATGTTCCAGAACCACGTCTTTCAGCTGCTCTGTCTCGTTGCCATGGAGCCCCCGGCGGTCTTCCTTGCGGACCGGGTGCAGGACGAGAAGGCGAAGGTCCTGCGGTCCCTGCGACGTCCGGCCGTTGCATCGGCTGCCGAGGACGTCGTGATCGGGCAGTACGCGGAAGGGCGCATCGACGACCGCGACGCGGCCGCCTACCGGCAGGAAGAGGGGGTCGCCGCGGATTCGCGTACGCCGACTTTCGCCGCCATGAAGGTCTTCATCGATAACTGGCGGTGGAACGGCGTGCCCTTTTACCTCCGGTCGGGCAAGCGTCTTGCGGCCCGGAAGACCGAGATCGCCGTGCACTTCCGCGAAGTCCCGCACTCCATGTTCCCCGATTCGGTCAGCGGACCGATAGCGCCGAACACGATTGTGCTCGGTATCCAGCCCGACGAGGGCATGCGGCTTACGTTCCAGACCAAAGAGGCGGGGACAAAGGTCTGCCTGAGCCCGGTGGAGATGCTCTACTCCTATCCCCGGGGTGTATCCCTCGACGCCTACGAGTGGGTCCTCCTGGACTGCATGCTGGGCGATCACATGCTCTTCATGCGGGAGGACAGCGTCGAACTCGCCTGGTCCATGATCACGCCGATCATCGAACAACTCAATGCGAAGCGTGAGGCCATCCCCTTTTATCCGTCTGGCTCCGACGGTCCTGTGGAGGCAATGCGACTTTTGGCCAGGGACGGCCGCGCATGGAGATCCCTGTGACGGCCGCACCGGCCCGACCGGCGATCCGCATCTTTTCCGACAGCGAGGCGCTGAGCCGCGCCGCGGCCGATTTCCTCCTCCAGACGGCGCGACAGGCTGTGGAGGCGCGGGGGAGCGCCGCGCTGGCCCTCTCCGGGGGGTCGACACCCGAACGGCTGTATGCCCTGCTGGCAACGGCGCCCTATCGCGACGTCATTCCCTGGGGCCGGCTGCACTTCTTCTGGGCCGATGAGCGCTGCGTGCCGCCGGAACACCGGGAGAGCAACTTTCGGCTCGCCGCTGAATCCTTTCTGTCCTCGGTGCCGGTTCCGCCCGGGAACATCCATCGTGTCCGGGGCGAACTTGGGCCGGAGCAGGCCGCCCGGCAATACACGGACGAACTCCGCACGTTTTTCGGCGCCGGCACGCTCCCGGTATTCGACCTGATCGTGCTTGGTGCAGGCGCGGACGGGCATACGGCATCGCTTTTCCCCCGCTCCGCATTGCTCCAGGAACGGATCCGAACTGCAGCACCGGTATTCGTAACGCCTCCGAACGTTGATCGCGTGACCCTCACCATGCCCGTACTGACAAATGCTGCGCAGGTCCTTTTCCTCGCAACGGGCCCTTCCAAGGCCGCGATCGCACGCGAAATCCTCGAGGCGGGGAATCCGAGCCGTCTCCCCGCCGGCTTGGTGCAGCCGCACCGCGGCAATGTCCTCTGGATGCTTGACCGGGACGCGGCCAGCGGTCTTGCAAAAACAGCCGTTCACGCTGCTCCGTGAGCTATTCTTCCCGTTGACAAGCGGGAGGGTTGTGTGTTATCCTCAACTGCAATATCTCTGTACATGCAGACGGTACCCACGGCATCTATCCTGACAACGACTACCTAACTGGTACGAGAGGAGGATACTATGAATCGGAGAATCATCGTGTACGGCCCGGTCGTCCTGCTGGCGAGCGTTCTGATGCTCTGGGGATGCCCCAAGAAAGCGGAAGTGACGGCAGCGCCCGAGGCGGCACCAGCTGCACAGCCCGCGCAGGAAAAGCCGGCGACGGCAGCAACACCGACGACCAAGGAAGAGCAGCCTAAGGCGACGATGGAGGAACAGGCGGCACCCGAGGCCGGCTTGCAGCCGATCTATTTTGATTTTGATCGTTCCTTCATCCGGAGCGACGCACGGCCGGTCATGAAGGCGAACGCCGACTGGCTCAAGGCGCACCCGACGGCAAAGATCAAGATCGAAGGGAACTGTGATGAGCGTGGCACGATCGAGTACAACCAGGCCCTCGGCCAGCGTCGCGCGACGAGCGCCAAGAAGTATCTCACTGATCTCGGGATCTCCTCAGGCCGGATTTCGCTCATCAGTTACGGCAAGGAAAAGCCGATCTGCACCGAGCACAACGAGGACTGCTGGCAAAAGAACCGGCGGGACGACCTCGTGGTCGTGACGGAATAAGGGAAGAACGAGGCCGGGAGCGGAACCACCCGGTTCCGCTCCCGGGTTTGACCGGCACCGCCCGGGGAGTACATGTGGGATGCAGGCCATGGGATCGCTACACAGGCTGTTTGTTACGCTCATTACGGTATCATTGCTGGCAGCATGTGCGCCTCAGGCGGCCCTCGTCGGGATTCGTTCGGACCTGAATCAGGTGAGGACGGACACGGAAACAGCCCAAGAGGGCGTTCGCGACAACCGCCATAGGATCGATGTCCTCAACGAAAATATCAAGGGAACGCTCGACGCGCAAAAGGTCATGGCCGACTACGGCGCGAAGTCGGATCAATTGCAAACCGACATTAATCTGCTCCAGGGAAAACTCGAAGAGAACAATTTTCGGATCGCCGATCTCGCGCAGAAGCTGGACGATAGGTCCGTCAAACTTGCCGAACTTTCATCGCGCATAGACGCCTTGGAGGCCCGGCTCAAGGCACTGACCGCCGGCACGCCGACCTCGGCCCCCACCGCGACCGGAGGAGGGCCGGCGCAGCCAAAAACCGTAGAGCCGTCTGCAGCGTACCGACAGGCCAAGCGCGACTATGATAAGGGGAACTTCGAGCTTGCCCGGGCGGGATTCGAGAATTATCTCAAGCAATTTCCCGGCTCCAGTCTGGCAGACGCAGCCCAGTACTGGACCGGAGAATGTTACTATTCCCAGCACGAGTACAGTAAGGCGATCGAGGCGTTCACCCAGGTCCTCAAGAACTATCCCAAGAGCGAGAAAGCACCCGGCGCACAGCTCAAGATCGGGCTTTCCTATCTGAACAAGAAGAATATTGCCAAGGCAAAACACTATTTGCGTCTGGTCGTCAAGGAACATCCTCACACGAATGAGGCGGCCATCGCCAAGGCGCGGCTTAAGAAACTTGGAAAGTGATCCCTCCCCCGGCTGCGATTGTACTACCTTTCGCTTGTCTTCCCCGCGTAGAGTATAGTTCGATGCATCCCGTGCCAGGCGGATGATATATCGCCGTCCGCGCAGCGCGCATCTGTCGTCATTGCTTGCGTAGGGCAAATATGCTACAGTACTCACGATGCTGTCGCATTGCGTACGTGGCAGGCTACCTGGCGTCTTCGCGACAGCGGAGGATGACTGGCTGTGGACCGGTATCCAGGCCAGTGAGGATCGCGGATATGGTGTTCAAGATTCTTGTCATCGAAGACGACGAACTCATCCGGAGCCGTCTGCTCGATGTTTTGCAGAGCGGGGAGGGGGCTGTAAGCGGGACCGGGAGCGGCCGCACGGCCCTCGATCTGATCGAAAAGAATCGTTACGATCTCTTGATCGTCGATAGTGAGACGCCGGAGATGGAACTCTTGTCTCGGGCCAGAGAAGCGAATAGCGAAGTCGAGGTGATCCTTATCGCCGATGTCGAGTCCGGCCGTATTGATTCGGTGGCTACGGCCATGAGACAAGGGGCATACGACTATCTGACGAAACCGATCAACTTCGATGAGCTTCTGCTCAAGGTGCGACAGCTTCGCGATCGGAAGGCCCTGGTCCGGGAAAACGCCGCGCTCAAGGCCTATGCAGGCATTGACCGGGGGGTGTCGATCATTGCGAAGAACGCCGGGATGTGCAGGATCCTCGACATGATAGAGGGAATGAAGGGGTCGGATTGCAATGTCCTGCTTACGGGGGAGACCGGGGTCGGCAAGAACCTGCTTGCCAAGATCATTCACTACACGAGTCGACGAAAGGCTATGCCGTTTCTTTCGATCAACTGCGCAACGCTCACCGAGGAACTGCTTGCCTCCGAGCTTTTCGGACATGAAAAGGGCGCCTTCACCGGAGCGGTCCGGGGAAAGCAGGGTTTGGTCGAGATCGCCGACACCGGAACGCTCTTCCTTGATGAGATCGCGGAGATGACCCCCAGCCTGCAGGCGAAGCTTCTCAAGGTGATCGAAGAAGGGGAGTTCTACCGTGTCGGGGCGACCAAGCCCGTCAAGGCCGATGTGCGGTTCCTGGCCGCGACAAACCAGAATGTGCAATCACTGATTAGCGATGGGAAATTTCGCGAAGATCTGTATTACCGGCTGAACATTATGGAGATCTTCATCGCACCGCTGCGCGATCGTCGTGACGACATCGCGCCGCTGTGCTTCTACTTTCTGGAGAAGCACCTGCAGAGCTCCGGAAAGAAGATAACGGGTTTTACGCGCGACGCAATGGATATTCTGATGCGCTACAGTTATCCGGGCAATGTGCGTGAACTCGAGAATATCGTAGAACGGGCGATCATCCTGGAAAAAAACACCCGGATCGGCCCTGCGAGCCTTCCCCAGGCCATCCAGATGTTCCGCATCGATACGATTGAGCCTGATGCGATCAAGACCATCGAAGAACTGAACCGGGAGTATGCAGAAAAAGTCCTCGATTTTCTCGGCGGCAGCCGGCAGCGTACTGCAGCTGCGCTGGGAATATCCCGGACAAGTCTCTGGCGCCTCCTGAAAAGGGAGTGAAGGAGGGCTTTATTCACGGCAGACGCAAGGTGAATAATACCCTTTGGTGTACGGGAGGCCATGGTACAATCCCCGAAGTTGGGGTACGAGAGAAAGAGAGTGGGAATGAAATTTACGTCCATTCACGAGGCGATCCTCGACAGCATGAGTGATGCGGTGTATGTCGTAGATCGCAGCATGCGGATCCAATATGCAAACCCTGCAGCGGAGCACCTTACCGGGTTTACCTTTGATGAGTCCGTAGGGGAAACGTGTGATCGCATTTTCTGCGAGCGATCAGATCTCTGTGCGACCTCCTGCCCCCCGAAACGTTCGATGCGGGACGAGCGGCCGATCTTGCACCGGGACGCGGAAACGCGGACCAAAACCGGCGCCGTACGCCAGACGCAGATATCCATCTCTCCCTTTTTTGACAATGAGATCTGCATCGGCGCCGTTGTTGTCATGAAGGATATCACCGATCTGAAGAACGCGGAAGAACAGATCCGGCGTCAGAACCGCTTTCTGACCGACGTGATCGATGCGCTGCCCCATCCCTTTTCCGTTATTGATGTCGATACGCACGAGTTGAAGCTGGTGAACAAAGCCATGATGCCGGATGCGCTGCCGGATCGGGTAACCTGCTTTCGACTTTCACACCGCCGGAGCGAACCGTGCGACGGGGCGGAGCATCCATGCCCGCTGGACGAGGTCAAGAGGACCGGCAAGCCGGTTGTCGTTGAACACGTGCACCGGGATGGGGATGGGCGCAGCACGGATGTCGAGGTCCATGCCTATCCGATCTTCACGGAGACAGGAACGCTCGTGCAGATGATCGAATACTGCGTCGACATCTCGGAACGCAAACGCGCTATGAACGATCGGGAGCGACTGATTCGCGATCTGCAGAATGCCTTGAACGAAGTGAAGACATTGAGCGGTCTCTTGCCGATCTGCTCGGCCTGTAAGAAGATCCGCGATGACAAGGGGTACTGGAACAACCTTGAGCAGTATATCAGCGAACGTTCCGAAGCGGAGTTCAGCCATGGCCTCTGCCCCCAGTGTGCGGAGAAGATGTACGAGGATTACTACCGAAAAACCCGCAAATAGCCCGCCGCGCCGTCCCGCAATCCGGCATGTTCCTTTTGCTGCAAATGACTTGTTTGCTTTTCTTGACGCTCGATCAACCTTGTGGTTTCATAATAGAACGATATTGGTTATGCACAATAAATCATTATATTTCAATAACTTTATTGTTTCTTCTCTTGGCAAAACATCTATAATGCTATGATTAATAACATATTATTGTAAAAAAATATCATATATTAGTGATGAATTGGATATGCATGTTTCAGTATTGTTTATTATTGAAACATTAATTAGCCTAATAAATATATATATTATTTAATAAATCAATGTATTGCATAATGGCACTGCATTTGCTATATTAACGAAGATCGCAAGACCAATATACCAGGAGGTTCTGCTCATGGGAAAAAGGCAGCTGCTCTTCGTGACCTATGGTGATGCAAACCTGGAAGAAGGGGTGGCCTATGCGATCGAGCTTGCAAAGGCGATGGTCGAAGACATTGCCATGCTTCTCCTGCTGAAGCGGAAGGAAATGATGACGCATATCGAAAACCTCATGACGGTAGTGACCCCGGAAGAGGGGATTGAGCCGACCGGCATGGCGGATCGATCGGTATCTTACCAAGACGCCTCGCAAAAGATTCTGACAGGCCTTGTGGAGCGATGTCAGCGCGAGGGGCTCCGCATCGCGGTCACCCAGTCGGATCAGGACCCCCTCACGGGCATCCGGACGTATCTCGAGAATCACACCGATGTCGATAAGGTGGTGTTGAGTCCGGCGGTGACGGGGAGTGACGGCATTTCGACAAAGGAGCTGAGCCGGCTCGTGCGAACTGCTTCGCGGCCGATCGTGACCATGACCAGACACGCATACGGTGCGGCCTGCTGAACAGGGGCTGCCGTAAATCATAGAGAGAAAAGGAGCCGAAACGATGTATCTGTATCTACCGGTGGCACTCACAAGCATCAACATCCTGATTCCTCTAGGGCTCGGACTGGCCGTGGGATTGTTGTCCGGTCTGTTCGGCGTGGGGGGCGGTTTTCTGCTGACGCCGCTCCTCATCATGTTCGGGATTCCGTCGACCGTTGCAGCGGCGACGGACTCGAACCAGATCGTGGCAGCGTCGACGTCCGGCACCTATGCGCACTGGCGTGTCGGCAATGTGGATTTCAAAATGGGGCTGTACCTGCTCGTCGGCGGGTTTCTCGGCGGGATCGTGGGCGTTCAGGCGATCAAGATCCTGCGGGCCATGGGCAATGCCGATTTTGTCATCAAGATGACCTACGTCTTGATGCTCGGCAGCGTGGGCTCGTACATGTTCGTCGAGAGCCTCCAGAGCATGCGGAAGAAACCGACGGCAGCAGTGGAGACCGTGAAAGAAAAGAAGGAATCGGCGGTCGGCGCGTTTCTGCGGTCGCTGCCGCTCCAGACCCGGTTCGAAAAGTCCGGAGTCACGCATTCCGCGCTGGTCCCCATCGTTCTGGGCGCCTTCGTCGGCATCCTCGCGGCGATCATGGGGGTCGGCGGCGGCTTCCTGATGGTCCCCGTTATGGTATACATGCTGCGCATGCCGATGCATGTCGTGGTCGGGACGAGTCTGTTCCAGATCCTCTTCACCTGCATCGAGGTCACGTTTCTACAGGCCTACACGAACCATAACGTGGATTTTCTCTTGGCCGTTCTGCTGCTCATCGGTTCGACCTTCGGCGCGCAGGTCGGCACTGCACTGGGCCGGAAACTGAAGGGGGAACAGCTCAAGATCCTGCTTGCCTGCATCGTTCTTGTTGTTACGGTAAAAATCATCTTTGAGCTGACACTGACACCTGCCACCCTTCTGTCGCACGTAGGAGGTCATTAATGAAAATTCCCTCCTCTTGCGCGAAAGGGGCCGTTCTCGCCGCTCTCGCACTCTTGTGCCTCGGACTGCCCGTCCGCGCACACGCGAAGCTCTCGGCAACGGCGAACAACGACCATATTTCCATAGACTTTTTCTACCATGGCAGCTCGGTGAGCGTCCGTGGCGAGACCGATCCGGGCGCGGACCTGGTCATTAAGATCGCCTCACCTGACGGGCATCAGGTGCTTAAGCGAAAAGGGAAGGTCGCCGGCCTGCTCTGGATGAATACCGGCGAACTGCGTTTCGACCATGCACCGAACTTCTATGAGGTCTTCAGTACAAAACAACTGGATACGATCCTGAACGTCGGCGAGCGTGATGCCTACCTGCTGGGGTATGCCGCACTTGCAAAACATGTCACGATCAGCCCGATCGCGAATGAAGAAGACACGGCTTACTGGTTTGCCGAGTTTATCAAATTCAAAGAAGCCAACAAGGTCTACCACTCCTCCGTGGGGACAATCTCCCTGTCTCCTCCGGCAAATGGCCGCCAGGCCTATCTCCTGACCACCCCGTGGCCGTATCAGGCGTCTCCCGGCGACTATCTGATCTCCGTTTACGCGGTCAAGAACGGGAGGGTCATCGACCGGGCCGAGACAACGGTGAGCGTCGCGCAGGTCGGTCTGGTGAAAACCCTGGCGACCATGGCAAAAAACAACGCAGCCTTCTACGGCATCCTTTCCATCGGGATCGCGCTGGGCGCAGGTTTCGGGGTCGGGATGGTGTTTAAGGGCGGAGGAGCGCACTGACATGTATAAATCAATCATAGTCGGATTCGACGAGTCGGAGTCGAGCAAAGCAGCCTTGAAGGAGGCGGCGCTCTGGATCCGAAACCACGGCGGATCGCTCGTCATGGTTCATGCCGTGCATTTCGGTGAAGAAGAACGTGCCGCCACGCCCGCACAACGGGAAGAGCGGCTCGCGGTCGGGACGCACGTCTGCCGCGAAGCGAAGAAAAAGCTGGGGCAAGAATTCGGCCTGGAAGCGAGCGTCGATTCATTGATCTGCGAGGGCGAGCCGATGTCGGTGATCGTGGACGCGGCCCAGGGGAAGGGGGCCGACCTTATCGCCCTCGGTACGCATGGCAGGAGGGGGCTGAAGCGTCTCCTGATGGGCAATGTTACGTCCCGCACCATCCTCACGGCGACTTGCGACGTGCTGGTGGTCAAAAAACCTTGCGCGCAATGTACCGGCGTTTACCACTCCCTGTTGGTCCCTTATGAGGGGTCCGCGTCGAGCGAAAAGGCACTCCAACACGCCTGTACTCTGGCAAAAGGGGATGGCGCGGAGGTAACGGCGCTGTATGTTATCCCGCGTTACGAGGAGATGGTGGAGTTCTTCAAGACGGACAACGTCAAAAAAAGCCTGCAACGGGAGGCGGAGAAGATCCTGGCACAGGCAAAAAAGACGGCCGCGGAGCTCGGCGTGGAGATCAAGACCACAGTCCAGGAGGGACATGCTGCCGAACGGATCGTGGAGGCCGCCGAGACGATGGGACATGACCTGATAGTCGTAGGCACCCATGGTTGGCGCGGCGTCAACAAGGCGATTATGGGGAGTACAGCGGAGCGCGTCATCGCCAGTGCCGCCTGTCCCATCCTGATCGCGAAGTGAGATTATGCCGGCCGTGCAGGGGGCGGCCGGGAGAGTGGGCGTGTGGAGTCGGAGGGAGAGCAGTGACGCCCCGTGCAGGGGCGTCGTGCGTAACGGAAAGGAGATTCAAAATGTTTGAAGGTCTGTTGCAACCGGTTCATTTAATCGTTATCCTCGCCATTGTATTGCTGATCTTCGGGCCGTCGAAGCTTCCGGACCTCGGATCCGGACTCGGGAAGAGCATTCGGGAATTCAAAAAGGCGATGCACGAAGGACAGAACACTTCATCGCTGGACCAGGAGAAGGAAAAGAAGGCCTGAGTGGACATGCAGGGGGAGATCCCTACGGAGGGGGCGAAGGTTGCGCTCACCCGTGACGCTCGATTCGCTTCGTAGGGGAAACGTAATGCAGGCGCAAAAGTTTGACAGACTGTTGCGGCGCAAGATCGTGTCGCGGGAAGAGCTGGACGTTCTGGCACAGGACGCCGCAGCTGCGGGTATTGCAGTAGAAGATCTTTTGCTGCAGCGGGAGGTGCCGAAGCACGAGATCCTTTTCTCGTTGTCCGAATACTACGGCCTGCCCTTCGTGGAATACGACGAGTCCGTCATCGCCTCCTATCTCCTCGTCCTGCGCCTGGACATGGAGCACTTGAAGCGCAAGCTGTGGTTCCCCCGGACGGTCAGCGGCAAGCGGGCGGAAGTGATCGCCTGGCAACCCGATGACCCCGCGACGATCGCGGATATCAAACAGACCCTGCAGGTCGAGGAGATCGTTTTTTCCCTTGCCCTGCCCGCGGACCTTCGGCGCATTATCGAGCACAATTTCGATGTGAACCCGCGCTTTCCCTTCCCGGGGGGACGGACACCGCTTGCGCGGGTGCGGACCTACCTGGCCACCCGCCGGTCTTCCTATGCCCATTACCGGACTCTCTTCGCCAAAGGCAGGACTGGACTTGCTTTTGTCCGTACCGGAATCGCCTTCATCGTCATCGCGTTGCTGTTCTTGCGGATATTCGGCATGGGGGTGTACACGATCCTCGAAGCTCCCTGCCTGGTTGTCGGCATCATCATGGTCATTGAAGGGATCCGGTGGTATTTGCCTGCGCGGATCGTCGCAAAACGGACGGTGGACAATTCCTGTACGGAATCCACGTGGGGAACCCGCGTGTTGCAGGAATATTCGGGCGCAGACGGGCGGCCTGCCTTCAGCCGGAGTGAAACGGTCGAGGGAGCTACCCTGCTGCGGAAGGGGTGGGAGAACCTATCCCCGGTCATGCGCCGCCGGTTTCTTGCGTCCGATCGGACCGATATGGCAGAGGAGCGGACGTCGCTTGCCGGTCATCGCACCAAATTGGCGCATGCACGGACCGGTCTCGCGTTTACCCGAACGGGGATCGCCCTGATCGGTCTTGGGACCGGCCTGATCCGAAAGTTCCATCCGAGCAGTTGGACCCTTCTCGATGCTGCGTTGATCATCGGGGGGCTCCTCATGTCGGCTGAGGGCTTTTACTGGTATTTCAGCGGGAGAAAATCCGGGATGGCGAGTTTCCGCTCGGTGCTTGCCGCCGTGGAAAAAGATACGATTTGGGACCGGATCTTTCCGCTGCGCCATAACCGGAGCAAATCACGCAGGGACGCGACTCCACCACCCGTCCGGGCATCGCATCTTCCGGGAATATGGGCAACGACGGGCCTCGCCTTGGAACGGACCGTACTCGGCGATCGCCGCTGTGTGATGGCACGGCTTCGTTCGGTGTTGGCCATAGAACGGACCGGTCTTGCCTTCGTCCGCACCGGCATGAGTATTTTTTCGGTCGGCGCGGGTCTTCTGGTGTATTTCGGCTCTGCCGCGACAGGCTGGACGATCTTCAACCTCGTCCTGATGATCACCGGAGTGATCTTGATCGTCGACGGCTATCAATGGATCGTACCCACGGCGCGCATGGTTACCCAATATCCCTATTGCTACGGCGATATGGAGATCACGATCCCCAATTACGGCGTTCCCCCGCGCTCTTGGGGAAAGGTGATATTCACGCAATATGATGACCAATGAGCTGATGCCTATGTCGGTACAAGCCGGATCGGAATTCACCGCCCTTGTTACCTGGGGCGTCATCAGTACCCCTGCTCTCGACCAAGCTGTGGTAACCGCACAGGCACGTGGGATCGACCTTGAGCGGGTGCTGCAGCAGGAGTATGGCGTGCCCAAGCAAAGCCTGCTCGATGCACTTGCGCAGTACCATCAATGCGCGTCCTTTGAATACGATGAGCGCCTTCCCATACCACCGGAACTGCTGAGGGGACTGAATGCCGATTCTCTTTCCACGAACCAGTGGATGCCCGTAATCAAGGATACTGATGGGACGGTCATCATTGCGGCGAGATTTCCCAATGATCCGGCCATGCAGTTGGATGTGCAGAACACCCTTCGCGCGGCACGTTACGAATACCGGGTCACCCTCGATGCAGACATCCAGTGGTTCATCCAAGATTATCTCCATGCGCGCGTGGGGCTGCTGATCGGGACCGAACGGACCGGACTGGCTTATTGGCGCAATACCATGGCGGCGTGGAGGACCCGGATGGCCTGCTACCGGACCGATTTGGCGAAGGCGCGGACCGGTCTCGCTTTCCTCCGGTGGGGGCTCGGGACCGTCGCGATCTCGAATGCGCTGTTGAAGTCGAAAAATATCGCCTATGATCCGCGTCTCTACTACGCGGTGCTCATTATCGGCATCGCAATCGCCTTTTACGGCCTGCCGCAGTATTTGAATGTGCGGAAATCACGGATGACCCCTCCGGGGAACCAGACCCTGACCGAGGTTACAGCGGCCACCATCCAGTTCCTCGAGAATTATCATTTCATCGAGCAGACAGGCATATCCCGGGAGATGAAGGGGACGATGCTGGCGCGGCTGGGAGATTTCCTTTCCGATCACAGCACCTATCTCTACCCATCGCCCTCCAGCAAGACCCGAACTATGTTCGCACGGGAACGAAACGTATTGGCTGCTCAGCGTACGATCGCCGCGTGTTATCGCACCGTATACGCCCGGGCGCGAACAGGACTGGCCTTCATCCGAACCGGGTTTTCACTGCTCAGTATCGCTATTGGCATTCTGAGCTATTTCGGATTCGGGGTGCTCACTTCGTTCAACCTCTGGTTGCTTATCGCGGGCGTGATGTTGGTTGTCGATGGCGTGCTCTGGTATTGGCCGGTCCGCAAGGAGCAGGCAGAGATCCCGAGAGGGGTTGCATATCCCGACGAGTAGGGGAGTTTTGAGGATCGGTGGGGAAACAAAGTATTGTTGCGCATACAACGAGTATTGAACCGGATAGGAGGGCGGGCCGCAGGTTCAATGCGGGGGGCACCACGAAGCCGGGTTGCACAACGGTGCACGTACTCACGTAACCCAGGCCCGGGAACAAAATCGTTCGTCTTTCCTGTTTTTCCTGCACTCTTCCTCTATTTCTTCTCCTCCTCTTTCCGAAACAGTGCCGAAGTAATATCATACTGCCGCATGAGATGCTGCAATGTCTGGCGTTCGATGCCCGCCGACTGGGCGGCCAGGGAGACATTCCCCTTGGTGCTCCGCAGCAGGTTCGAGATATATTCGATATTGAATTCGGCGAGGATGCGTTTCTTCGCAGCGCGGTAATCGGCGTCGTCGATCTCCGCGGCGCTGTCCCGCTTCCCGACCGGTTGGACGCACGCATCGAAATCGTCGGCCGTGAGCTCGTCGCTTTTGGAAAAGATGACGGCCCGTTTTATCTTGTTCTGCAGCTCCCGCGCATTGCCTTTCCACTGGCAGGAAACGAGAGACTGTATCGCCTCCTCCGTCAGCCGCTTCGGATCCAGCCCGAGTTCGCTGCAGAAGAGGGAAAGGAAGTGATACGCGATCAGGGGGATGTCCTCCGGGATGTCCCGGAGCGGCGGGGTTTTGACCGATACGACGTTGAGACGGTAATACAGGTCCGACCGGAAGTGCCCCGAGGCAACGTGCGTGGCCAGGTCGCGGTTCGTGGCGGCAATGACCCGTACATCCACCCTGCGGGTCATCGTATCGCCGAGCGGCTTCAGCTCCCGTTCCTGTAACACGCGCAGGAGCTTTGCCTGCAGCGAAGGGGAGATGTCGCCGATCTCGTCCAGGAGCAGGGTCCCCCCCTGGGCGGCCTGAAAAAGCCCTTCCTTGTCGGCATTGGCGCCGGTAAAGGCGCCCTTGCGGTAGCCGAACAGCTCGCTCTCCAGGATGTTTTCCGGGATCGCCGGACAGTTGACCGCCACAAAGGGCTTCCCGGTCCTGCTGCTGAGACTGTGGATCATGCGCGCCGCCAGCTCCTTGCCGGTTCCGGTCTCGCCCGTGATCAACACGGTGACGTCCGTCCTGGCCACCAGCTTGATCGTCTCGATGAGCTCCCGCATCCGGGGCGACTCGCCCACGAAGAACGTCTCCTTCTCCTTTTCCCGGATCCTCCGCTCGAGGTCCAGATTCCTCCTGAGCAACTGCTCATGCTCCAAGGCCCTCCGGATCGTATGCAGCAGCCGCTCTTCCTCAAAGGGCTTGGTGATGAAGTCGTAGGCCCCCTCCTTCATGGCCTCCACGGCCGTATCGATCGCGCCGTAGGCGGTCATGATGATCACCGGGACCGACGGGTCCTTTGCCCTGAAGTGCTGCATAAGCTCCAACCCGCCCATGCCCGGCATCTTCATGTCGACGAGGAAGCAGTTGACGGCGTTCTCCTTGAGCAGGCGCAACGCCTCCTCCGCTCCGCCGGCGGTAAGAATATCCACTGGCAGCGTGTTCCCGATCAGACGTTCCAGCAGCCGGGTCATGTCCGGATTGTCGTCAACGATAAGAATCTTCGGCTTCATCGATATCCCCTGCCAGCGGGAGCCAGAGCGTAAACGTCGAGCCCTTCCCCGGCTCGCTGAC
>JBJKRX010000024.1:0-16321 GCA_046704425.1 Nitrospirota bacterium | reverse complement strand
GCGTCTCATCAAGTCCGCCGTGGACATGAAGGTCTTCAACCGGCTCACGGGCGAGCGGATCTACGCGGAGCTCGCGCTCCTCTTCTCCGAGGCCGAGCCGCTCCGGGTGCTGACGCGCATGCGGGAGTTCGACCTCCTCAAGTTCATTCATCCGGCCATCCGGGGTTCGAAGGATCTGGAGCGGCTCTTTACGGCCGTGGGAGAGACGCTCACCTGGTACCGGCTCCTGTACCTGGACCGCAAGGCGGAATCGTGGTTCGTCTACTTCCTGGCGCTCCTCGACCGCCTGAAGGACGCGGCTGCGGCAGAGGCGCTCGAACGGCTCGCCGTGCCGGTCCGGGTGCGGGCCCGGGTGCAGCAGGCGCGCGTCCGCGCGCGCGAAGTGCTCTTCGTGCTCTACCGGGAGCCGGCCCTGCCCCCGAGCCGCGTCTACGACCTGCTCGCGCCGCTCGATACCGAGGCCCTGCTCCTGATGATGGCCAAGGCCCGGCCGGAACGAACGAAAAAATACATCTCCCAGTTCCTGACGCAATTGCGCACCATCACCGTATCGGTCACCGGCGACGATCTGAAACGGCTCGGGATACCGCCCGGGCCGCGATACCGCCGGATCCTGGCCGCGTTGCGGGACGCACGGCTCGACGGGACGGTCACGACGCGCGACGAAGAGCTCGCCTTCGTGTCCGCCAAGGCCGCGGGGTAGGGGAGTGCAAGGACTTCCCGGGACCAGGGACGTGGTCGTGATCGGCGCGGGCGCGTCGGGCCTTTTCTGTGCAGCCCAGTGCGCCGGGCGCGGGCGTTCGGTGCTCGTGCTCGATCACGCGGACCGCGCCTGCGCCAAGGTGCTCGTCTCGGGCGGCGGGTGGTGTAATTTCACGAACCTGCACATGGCGCCGGAACACTTCCGCTCCGCCAATCCCCACTTCTGCCGCTCCGCCCTGGCGCGCTTCACCCCGCAGGATCTGACGGACCTTCTCCGGCACCACCACGTCGCCTTTCGGGAAAAGGAAGCGGGCCAGCTCTTCTGCGCGAAAGGCGCGCGCGAGCTTGCGGCTATCCTGGAGCGCAGGTGCAGGGAGGCGGGTGTGGCGATCGCGCTTTCCTGCAAGGTCCGCAAGGTCTTTGCGGAGCAGGGTTTTGTCGTCGAGACCGATCGCGGGACGATCCGGTCCGCAAGCCTCGTCATCGCCACAGGCGGCCTGTCCTATCCCGGTCTCGGGGCCTCGGGCTTCGGCCATAGCGTAGCGAAACAATTCGGCCTCGCGGTGATCGCGACCCGGCCCGCCCTCGTTCCGCTCGTCTATTCCGGCCAGGATCGGAAGCGCTACGGCCACCTTGCCGGCATTGCGATCACGGCCGCAATCGCGTGCACGAACGAACGGTTCCCAGGCAACATCCTCTTCACCCACCGGGGTCTGAGCGGACCGGCCGTTTTACAGGTCTCCTCCGCATGGCAGCCGGGCATACCGGTCGCGATCGATCTTTTTCCCGGGGGAGACCTCGCGGCGCTCCTGGCGGAGCGAAGAAAAAGCAGGATGGAGCTCAGGACCCTGCTCGCGGGGCGTTTCCCGAAGCGCTTTGCCGAGACCTGGTGCGCGCAGCATTTCCCGTCGCGGCCGCTGGCCGACTATTCCGACAAGGAGCTGCGGACCCTTGCCGGACGGCTCCGCGCCTGGGAAATCAGGCCCGCGGGCACCGAGGGCTTTGCCCGGGCCGAGGTGACCGCAGGCGGGGTGGATACCGCCTGCCTTTCGTCCAAGACCATGGAAGCGAAGAACGTGCCGGGACTCTACTTCATCGGCGAGGTCATGGACGTGACCGGCGAGCTGGGGGGGTACAACCTCCACTGGGCATGGGCATCGGGGTTCGCGGCAGGACAGTACGCGTAACGCCGCACGCGCCCCTATCGCCGCCATGGTATACTATCCGATATGAGCATCACGATCTCTCACCCGAGGAGGTACCATCATGGCTGAACTCTGCTGCGGTCTTCGCGTCGGCGATACGGTGCCGGACTTCGAGCTCGAGACGTTCGACCCGGTCAAATGCGACTTCGGGAAGATCAGTCTCAAGAAGCTGCGCGCCGCCGGGAAATGGTCGGTCATCTTCTTCTATCCTGCGGACTTCACCTTCGTCTGAGCGACCGAATTTGCCGCTCTGGCGGAGCGGTACAATGAATTTCGCGCCTTGGGCGCGGAAGTGGTCACGGTCAGCAGGGACACCAAGTTCGTGCACCTCGCCTGGCAGCGGGACGAACGGGCCCTGGCCGGGGTCCGGTATCCCATGGGGTCCGACGTCACGGGCGAGGTCGCGCGCCTCTTCGGCGTCCTGGACGAGAAGTCCGGCCTGGCGCTGCGCGGGGCCTTCATCATCAGCCCGCAGGGCACGCTCCTGAACGCAGAGGTGAACTACTTCAACCTCGGCAGGAGCGTGGAGGAACTCCTCCGGAAGGTCCGCGCGAACAAGCACTTGGCCGCGCATCCCACCGAGGGCGTGCCTGCCCAATGGAACAAGTCCGGAGACGTGACGCTCAAGCCGGGTCCGAAGCTCGTCGGCAAGGTGGCCGACGCCATGAAGAAAAAGAAATAGCCCCCCCGTCCCGTTGCCGCACGGGCCCCGGGCCCGTGCGGTTTCCCTTGACGCAGCAGAAAAATTTCGGCATAGTAGGCCCATGATCTTCATCAGTCTCTTCGGCGGGGTCTTCCTCCTGCTGTACGGCATCACCCTCCTGAACGACGGTCTCCAGAACGCGGCCGGTGTGCGCATCCGTTCGCTCCTCCGGTCGCTCACGAGCAACCGCCTGACGGCCGTGGGCGCCGGCGCCTTCATTACGGGCATCATCCAGTCGTCGGGCGCCACGTCGGTCATGATCGTCGGCTTCGTGAGCGCCGGGCTCATGACCTTCCGCCAGTCCCTCGCGGTGATCCTGGGAGCGGACATCGGCGCCACCGTCACGGTCCAGCTCATTGCCTTCCACGTCTACGATTACGCCGTGCTGTTCATCGGCCTGGGCCTGGTCTTTCAGCGGTTTGCGCCCCGGTCGGCCATGCGGAACCTGGGGCAGGGGATCCTCGGATTCGGGTTCGTTTTCCTGTCGCTCAAGATCATGATCGACGCCATGACGCCGCTCCAGGGGAATGCGCTCTTTCAGCAGGTATTCGCGGCCCTGACCAACGCGCCCTTTACGGGCATCCTCCTCTCCGCCGCGGTGACCGCGCTGATCCACAGCAGCGCCGCCACGATCGGGCTCGCCCTGGCGCTCGCAACGAGCGGCCTGATCCCGCTCCCGAGCGCCATCTATATCGTCCTGGGCGCGAACATCGGCACCTGCGCCACGGCCTTCATGGCCGGTCTCCGTGCGCCGGCCGAGGCCCGGCGCGTTGCCTGGGCGCACCTGCTCTTCAAGATCGCCGGGGTGGTCCTGTTCCTCGCGGTCCTCGGCCCTTTTGAACGGATCGTCTCGCTCACGGCGACCCAGGTCCCGCGCCAGATCGCGAACGCCAATACGCTGTTCAACACGGGCATGGCCCTGGTCTTCCTGCCCCTGACCGGGCTTTTCGCGCGCTCCATCGTGCGACTGGTGCCCGAAAAGGCCGAAGAGGAGCGGTTCGGCCCGCTCTATCTCGACGACCACGTCCTCACCACGCCGGCCCTCGCCCTGGGCCAAGCCGCACGCGAGGCCCTGCGGGAATCGGACATCGTGCGCGGCATGCTCGTGGACGCGGTGAAGGCCCTCCGGAGCGACGACCCGGAAGTGATCGCATCGATCAAGAATGAGGATAACCGCATCGACCTGCTCGACCGCTACATCCGGCTGTACCTTACGCGCCTCTCGTCCACGAACATCACCGAGTCCCAGTCCCGCCGGACGATGGCCGTGCTCGAGACCGCGCGAAATCTGGAAAGCATCGGGGACATCATCGACCGCAACATCATGCCCCTGGCGGAAAAGCGCGTCGGCAAGGCGCTGACCTTCTCCCACGAGGGGATCGAGGAGATCGTCGCGTTCCACCGGAAGATCCTCGACAACTTCGACATCGCCATCTCGGCATTCTCGGGCAACGACCGGGACCTGGCGGACCGCGTGCTCCGGAACAAGGAGGAGATCGGCACCTTGGAGCGGGAACTGGTGCAGGCCCATCTCGACCGGCTCCGTAAGGGATACCGCGAGTCCATCGAAACGAGCCATATTCACCTGGACGTGATCGGGAACCTGGCGCGCATCAATTCCCTGGTCACTCACATCGTCTATCCCATCGTCGAAGAGAAGCGGGCGCGGGGCAGGGAAGACGTGGGGATAGAGGCATGAAGGAGGAGGAAGTATGATCCGGCAACTGCGAGTCAAGACCAACGGCCGTACGGAACTGGTGGACATCACGCAGGGCGTGCAGCGGCTCGTGAGCGAGAGCGGGGTGCGCTCCGGCGTTTGCTATGTGTACGTGCCGCACACGACCGCGGCGGTCACGATCAACGAGAACTCGGACCCCAACGTGGGCAGGGACATCCTGAAGGAACTGAACGCGGTCATCCCGCTGGACGACGGCTACGGCCATGCCGAGGGCAATTCCGCTGCGCACATCAAAGCGACCCTGGTGGGCGTGGACCGCAGCCTGCTGGTGGAGGACGGCCGTCTGGTCCTCGGCACGTGGCAGGCGTTGTTCTTCTGCGAGTTCGACGGCCCGCGCGACCGGCGCGTGCTTGTGAAGGTGATGCCGGACGTTTGAGGTTTGGATTTCGGCAATGCCTGTGGTATTATCCCGCATGCCCCTTTCCGCTGCGGAAGCGCTCTGCCTCTCCGATTTCGATTACGACCTCCCGAAGGAACTCATTGCCCAGGAACCGAGCCGGGAACGCGACCAGTCGCGTCTCCTGGTGCTGCAGCGCCGCACGCCCGGTTCGGCCCATCACGTCTTCTCCGACCTCCCGGACCTGCTCGCGCCGGGCGATCTCCTCGTGGCGAACGATACGAAGGTCTTCCCGTGCAGGTTGCAGGCCGTCAAACCCTCGGGCGGCAAGGCCGAGCTCTTCCTGCTCGCCGAAGAGGAGCAAGACATCTGGCAGGCGCTCATCAAAGGCGGGGCCGGACTTGGCAAGCGGTTCGCGATCGCGCCGGGCGTCGAGGCGGAGATCACGGCAGCACGCGACGAGGCGACTTGGGCGGTACGCTTTCACGGAGCAGGGGACATCCATGCGCTGCTGCGGCAATACGGCGGAACGCCGCTGCCGCCGTATATCAAGCGGGCCCCGTCGGACGCGGACCGCGAACGCTACCAGACCGTCTACGCCGCGTCCGAAGGCGCCGTGGCGGCGCCCACCGCGGGTCTGCACTTCACGCAAGAACTGCTCTCCCGGCTCCGGACCCGGGGCGTGGAATTTACGACCCTCACGCTCCATGTAGGGCCGGGGACGTTCCAACCCGTGCGCACGGAACGGATCAACGCGCACCGGATGCTGCCGGAGCGCTACGCCATCGGCGACGGCGCAGCGGACGCGATCAACCGGGCCGTCCTAGAAGGCCGCCGGGTGATCGCGATCGGCACGACGAGCGTGCGGGCGCTCGAGACCGCAGCCCGGCCGGACGGGACCGTGGCGGCCAGCACCGGCGCGTCGCGACTCTTCATCCTCCCCGGTCATTCCTTCCGGGTGACGAAGGGGCTGATCACGAACTTTCATCTGCCCAAATCCACGCTCCTCATGCTCGTTTCCGCATTCGCCGGAAGGGAACGCATCCTGGAGGCCTACCGCGAGGCGGTGGAGCGGGGATACCGCTTTTACAGTTACGGCGACGCAATGGCGATCCTGTGAGCATGCCGGACGACAAAGGAGGGAGATCATGCTGAACGAACGCGGCGGCGTCATCTCCAATCTGATCCTGATCCCCGTGGGGCTGGCCCTCATGATCGGGTTCTTCGTGCTGGGATACGCGGTCGGCCGGTATCATGCGCGGATCGCGCCGGTGGCAAAGGACGTCGTGCCCCTGCCGGAAGCCCTCGCCCGCGATATTCCCAAGCCCGAAGATTTCACCTTTTACAAGACGCTGACGGAAAAAGGGGACCGGACGGTCTCGATCGATCTGAAGAAGCCGCAGCAGGCAGGAACGGGACAGGGAGCGTCTGCGGCGAGCGCACCGGTGACGCAGAAGACCGCATCCCCTGCAGCGAGGACACAGAACGTCGTGCCCGCAACGAGCGTGCACCGGACGACGGCAGCACCCCGGCACTCCCCAAAACGCGTTGCCGTAGAGACCCCGTCGGCAACGAGCGGCCTGCGGTTCACGCTGCAGATCTCGTCGTATCAAGACAAAAGCATGGCTGAGGGAGACGTACGGAAGATGAAGAAGAAGGGATATGCGGCCTTCATCGTCTCGAGCGATATTCCGAACCGGGGCCTCTGGCACCGGGTCCGGATCGGGAGCTTCGCGAAGCGGTCCTCGGCGGAGCGTCTGCAGCGCGAGCTCCGGGCAAAAGCGGGTGTCTCGTCGATCATCGTGATCGAGTGAGGCTGCGGCTGCGGATCAGTGTACGATCTTGTCGGACAGGGCCAGCACGGGGAGGGGAGTGAACCCCGCGGGCTCCCCGTTGATCAGGGTCTCGATCCAGTAGGTCCCGGGAACGGTGAAGGTGGTGTTGAGGCGGATCGAGATATCCCGGTGATGCTGCGTCATGGTGTACAGCGAGAAGGTCGACTCGGACTCCGAAAGCACCTGCCCCCGGTCCGGGGTGAGCAGCCTGATCCGCGCCGTGAACTCTCCCGTGCCACCCGCCCATTCGTTCACAATGGCGAAACGATGATGCACGGCGGGGAACACCGGTGCCGATATGCTTTCGAACAGTCCCATGAGGCTGAACTTGCCGCCCAGTTCCTGCCGCACATCGTCGCACAGAAGGGTGAAACGCAACTCCGGCTTTGCTTTCTGCGTGGTCATGGGTCACAGTAACACAGTCGCTGCAGGCAGTCAATCCGTTTTCGCGCTTCCCGTTACGCGGCCCCGCTTTTCTCCGGTTTTTTCTTGACAAAATCCATGGTTCTCAGTAATCTGAATCCTCACATGACGCCCGCGGAACTGCATACGCTGCTCGATAGCCTCCATCCCCTCGAAAACAAGGTCATCCTGTCGTTTCAGAACGCAGCAGTGCTCTCCGGAACGGCCCTCCTTGCCGCCGCCGGCATCGACGAGCCGCGACTCGACATGGCCTCGGGATGGCTCCAGACCAAGGGGCTGCTGGAGGTGCGGGACGAGTCCGTCACGTCCCTCGTCTCCCTCACGGAAACCGGCAAAGATTATCAGACGCACGGAACCCCGGAGATGCGGATCATCAGTGCGCTCCGTGAGGGCAACCAGTTCACGGTCAAGGACGTCATCCAGTCCTGGGGCATGGAGCCCTCCGAGGTCAGTTCGGCAACGGGCGAACTGAAGAACAAGGGCGTGATCAGGATCGTCCAGGGCGGCGTGCTCGAGCTTATTGCCGGGGCCGCTACGGCTCCCTACGAATCTCTGGCCGGCCTCATCCGCGCCGTCGCGGAAGGGGACGAAGCGGACCTTGCCTCCTTTCCGGCCGACGCCCAGGCCGCGATCCAGTCCCATTTTCACAAGCGCGGCAAGGCCAAAGGCATCTTCCGCATCACGGAGAAGAAGAACCGCTCCTACCGGCTTACCCCGGACGGCGCGGCCCTCCTCGGCCTGATCCGCGAGCGCGGCGCCGTGCTCGACGAGGCATCGGCGCTCACCCCCGAGATGCTGAAGCAGGGGACCTGGAAGAACACGCGGTTCCGCGCGTACAACATCGCGCTCAATCCGCCGCGCCAGGGCATCGGCCGGAGGCACCCCTACCGGGAGTTCCTCGATTTCGTGAAGTATAAGTTCATCGGCATGGGTTTCGCCGAGATGCGCGGACCGCTCGTGGAGAACGAGTTCTGGGACATGGACGCCCTGTTCATGCCTCAGTTCCATCCCGCCCGGAACATCCATGACGTCTATTTCGTGAAGGAGCCGGCGCAGAGCCGGGAGATCGAGCGGCCCTTCGGCACCCGGGTCGCGGCGGCCCACCGCGACGGCGGCAAGACCGGCTCGACCGGCTGGCGCTACGCCTTCGATCTCGAGCGGGCCAAGCGCCTGATCCTCCGGAGCCAGGGCACGGCCGTGTCCGCGCGCACGCTCGCGTCGGGCCCGGCGATCCCGGGCAAGTACTTCTCGATCGCCCGGTGCTTCCGCTACGACGCCGTGGACGCAACGCACGCGCCGGACTTCTACCAGGTCGAGGGCATCGTGATCGGCGAGGACATCAACTTCAAGGCCCTCTTGGGACTGCTCACGCTCTTCGGCCGCGAGATCGCCAAGGCCCGCGAATTCCAGTTCCGTCCCGCCTATTTCCCCTTTACCGAACCGTCGGTGGAGCTGCACGTGAAACACCCGGAACTGGGATGGATGGAGCTCGGCGGTGCCGGCATCTTCCGGCCCGAGGTCACGGAGCCCCTGGGCGTCCGCGTGCCCGTGATCGCCTGGGGCCTGGGCCTGGACCGCATGGCCATGGTGGCGCTCGGGATCCAGGACATCCGCGACCTGTTCTCACGGGATCTCGATTTCGTGAGGACGAAGAAGATTTCACTGCGATAACGTCGGATTTACGGAATCAAGATGCCTACTATCGATATCAAAAAAACCGATCTCGACCGGCTCATCGGCAAAAAGCTCTCTCTTCCCGTACTGGAGAAAAAGCTGATGCTGGCCAAGGCGGAGCTCAAGGAGTACGACGCCGCAACCGACGTGCTGAAGGTGGAGCTTTCGGACAGCAATCGGCCGGACCTCTGGTCCGCCGAGGGCGTGGCGCGCCAGATCCGGATCGCCTTGACCGGCAAGCCTGCGGCCTATCCCTTCTTCAAAAGCGGGACCAAGGCAGCGCACGAGATCCGGGTGGACCGGGGCATGCGGTCCGTCCGGCCGTATATCGCCGCGTGCGCGGCCCGCAAGGTCCGCATGACCGACGACGTGCTTGCCCAGATGATCCAGAGCCAGGACAAGCTCGCGGACATCTTCGGCCGGAAGCGGGCGACCGTCTCGATCGGGATCTACGAGCTCGACCGGATCGTCTTTCCCGTCTCGTACCGGCTTGCCGAGCCTTCCGCGGTCTCCTTCACCCCCCTCGGCATGGAGGAACGGCTGACCCTGGCCCAGATCCTGGAACGCCATCCCAAGGGCGTCGAGTACGGCCCCATCGTCAAGGATTTTCCCGCCTATCCCGTGCTCATCGACGGCGCCGGAACGGTCCTGTCCTTCCCGCCGATCATCAACAGCCGCGAGATCGGCGAGGTAAAGCCGGATACGCGGAACGTCCTGGTCGAGGTGACGGGCACCGACGCGCGCATGACGGCGCTTACGCTCACCATACTGGCCGCGAACTTCTTCGACCGCGGCGCAACGATCGAACCGGTCCTCGTGACCTATCCCTACGAGACGCCTTTCGGGAAAAAGGTCCTTTTCCCCCGGGATACGTCCGGCAGGTTCTCCGTCCCCCTGACGGATTTTTCCCGGGACCTGGGCGAGGACGTGACGCTTGCGGACGTGAAAAAACGGCTCGGGACCTACGGCCTCCGCGTCACCGCGGGAAAGGGGAAGGTATCCGTGGTCGTCCCCCCGTATCGCGACGATATCCTGCATCCCCGGGACCTCGTGGAAGACTATGCGATCAGCAGGGGGTACGACTCCTTTACGCCGGTCCTGCCGCAGCAGTCCACGGTCGGGGCGCTCACGGACCTCGAGCTCTTCTCGGATACGGTCCGCGGGATCATGACGGGCGCCGGCTTCCAGGAGATCATGTCGAACATCCTCTGTTCCCGCGAGGACGTCGCCTACGGTCTGGAAGAAGGGGAACGACTGGTCGAAGTGGACAACGTCATGTCGCTCGCCTACTCCGTGCTCAGAAATCGCATCATCCCGTCGCTCCTGTCCGTGGAGGCCGCGAGCGCAAAGGCATTCTACCCTCACCGGGTCTTCGAGGTAGGGGAGGTGGCAATCTTCGCGCCGGAGGAGAACCTGGGGTCGCGCACAGACCTGAACCTGGGGGCGCTGATCGCCCATCCCACCGCGAACTTCTCGGAGCTGCACTCCGTGCTGGACCTCCTGCTCTACTATCTCGGCGTCGCGTACCGGCTGGAACCGACGGACCATCCGCTCTTCCTGTCCGGCCGCTGCGGCAGGATCGCGGCCGGCGATGCCGTGATCGGCGTGATCGGCGAGGTGCGGCCCGCAGTGCTCGACCAGCGCCAGATCGCGATGCCCTGCGCGGCATTCGAACTGAACCTGGACGCACTCCTCCGTTCGGCTGCGTCGGACTGACGATCACCCCGATCGGTACGCGTTTCGCCCGTACTCCCGGATGCGCACATGAGAACCCGTCCCGCCTTTCTCCTGATCGTTGTCCTCCTGTTCGTCGCCCCGGGATGTTCCTCGCTCTTTTTCTACCCCGCAAAACAGATGTACGAGAACCCGGCGGCGCAGGCCTATGCTCCGCAGGACGTCTTTTTCCTTTCCCCCGACGGGGTCAGGCTGCACGGATGGTTCATCCCGGCAAAAGGCAAGGCACGGGGCACGATCCTCTTTCTGCACGGAAACGCGCAAAACATCAGCACTCACGTGAACGGCGTGCTGTGGCTCGTGGACGCGGGCTACAACCTGTTCCTCTTCGATTACCGGGGATACGGGCTCTCGCAGGGGACGCCGAGCATCCCCGGGGTGCACGACGACGCGGAAGCGGCGCTCGCAAGAACGTTCACGCTGCCCGGCGTCGATCCCAACCGGGTTGTGGTACTCGGCCAGAGCCTGGGCGGGTCGGTCGCGGTGTCCGCCGTGGCCCTGTCGCCCGATAAGAACCGGGTAAAAGCGCTGATCATCGACAGCGCCTTTTCGAGCTGGCGCAAGATCGCCCGGGAAAAGCTCGGCGACTTCTTCCTCACCTGGCCCTTCCAGTACCCGCTCTCCTATCTCTTCAACGACGACTACAGCCCGCTCGCGCGCATCAAGGACATTGCTCCCGTCCCGCTGCTCATCATCCAGGGAGAGCGGGACAGGGTCGTGCCGTTGCATCATGCCCGCGATCTGTACGCCGCGGCCGGAGAACCCAAGAAGCTCTGGCTCGTGCCCGAGGCGGGACACATCCAGTCGTTCTACGTGCAGCGCGTACGACGGGCTCTCCTCCATTATCTGGCACGGATTTTGGCCGGCCCGCTCGGGAAAAGCGGTCCGATATCGCCCTGAAATACGCGGCATGTTCTTTTTACCTTGACAATGAGACGCCGTTCGGGTTTAATAAATGCTACGGTTTGGTTTAAAATTCTTTCCCAGGAGGTCGTCTATGAAGAAAATGCGTGTTGCAGTGATGGCGGTGGTTGTCTCGTTCATGATTGGTGGCTCGGCATTTGCCGCGGGATATGGCGCGGCGGGGTGCGGGCTGGGCGGCATGGTCATCGGTGATCAGCCCGGCATGATCCAGCTCGTTGCAACGTTCCTGAACGGCATCTGTGCGAACCAGACCTTCGGCATCACCTCGGGCACGCTGGGCTGCGCATCACCGGGCAAGATGGCGAAGAACGACCAGCTGAATGAATTCGTGGCAGCCAACATGGACAACCTGGCGAAGGACATCGCCGCGGGTCGTGGCGAAACCCTCGACGCCTTCGCGGAGCTGATGAAGGTCCCGGTTTCGGAACGTACGGCATTCAATAAGAAGCTGCAGGCCAACTTCTCGAAGATCTTCACCTCCGACAAGGTCGTCCTGGCCGACGTCGTCGACAATGTAATCACCGTTACCGCGAATTAAGCATGCGGGAATCGGTTTTCGGCATGCACCGGGTATACGGGACCTTGCGTCCCGTATACCTTTTTTTTGCGATCCTGACGCTTTTCCTGCTCCCGGTCCGGGCAGACGCAGCCCCCACGGGCGGATCCTACGTAGACGAGCTCGTGGCCGCGGCGCGTGATGCGGGCCTCGCCCGGGACCACTATTGGGACACGCTGCTCCATTATATGCCGGACGGCGGAGGGCGCAGGAGCCTCATCGCAGACCCCAAGTTCTTTCTGGCCCCGGACGGCAAGACAAATCCGGAGGCCGAGCTCGAGGCGACGATCCGGGGCCTCTTCACCACCGCCGCGGAAGGCGACGACGCGGTCCGCTGCAGATTCATCGCGCGGTATACCTGGCTCAAAGAACGCCTGCATATCGACGAATCCCGCATCCCGCCCGCCCAGTGTCCTGAGCTCGAGAAGGCCCTCGCCAATATCGGCATGCAGTCGGCGGTCCTGGTCTTTCCCGCGGCGCACGGGAACGGGCCCGCCTCCATGTTCGGTCACACGCTTATCCGGATCGACAGCAGCTTCAAGAACGATCTCCTCGCCCACGCCGTCAATTACGCGGCAAAGGCCGAGGACTCCAACGGTTTTGTCTATGCCTTCAAGGGCATCTTCGGCCTGTACCGGGGTTATTTTTCGATCCTGCCGTATTATAAAAAAGTAGAAGAGTACAACGGCATCGAGCACCGGGATATCTGGGAATATCCGCTCAACCTGAACCAGGACGAGATCCGCCGGATGGTCTATCACATCTGGGAACTCAGAGCCGCCTACTCGCGCTACTATTTTTTCGACGAGAACTGCTCCTTCGACCTGCTCTTCCTGCTTGACGCGGCACGGCCTTCGCTCCGGCTGACCGACGAATTCTGGGACCGCGCCGACTTCTGGGTCATCCCCGTTGACACCATACGCGCCGTCAAGCAGGCGGGGCTGATCTCCGGGGTCCGCTACCGTCCCTCCCAGGCAACGCGCATCCATGCCATCGCCGATACGTTGCACAAGCCCGAGCGGGCCATGGCCGTAGCAATTGCCGACCAGAAGATCACGCCGCAGGCGGTCGCGGATGCATCGGTTTCCCCGGAAGACAAGAGGAGAATACTCGATCTGGCCACCGAATTATTGCAATACCGCTATTCCACCAAACAACTCGATAAGGACTCGTATTTACAACGATTTCTTCCGACGCTCCGTGTCCGGAGCACCCTCGGTCCGGATCCGGACCCACAGGCAACCACCCCGCGCCAACCCGTTCCTCCGGAAGAAGGCCACCTCCCGGGCAGGATCGCCCCGGCCGTGGGTATCCAGGGAGGCTCCTTCTACAGCGCGCTCTCCTGGCGCGCCGCCTATCACAATATTCTCGATCCCGACGACGGATACGTGGAAGGGGCGGCCATCGACTTCTTCGACATAAGCGGACGCTATTACGGTCCCGAGCGTTCGGCACGGCTGCAGCATTTCTATTTCTTCGACATCTTGTCGCTCGCCCCACGCGACGAGTTCTTTCAACCCGTTTCCTGGAAGGTCGTGACGGGGTTCGACCGGAAGCTCATGCGGGACGGCAGGGAATCGCTGATCTACCGGATCAATCCCGGCGGGGGCGTGACCTGGAAGTGCGGTCCCCTGGACTTCACCTACCTCATGCTCGAATCGGACATCGACCTCTCGAACCGGCTCAAGGACCGGTTCTCCTTCGGCGTCGGCCCTTCCGCGGGGATCCTCACCACCATCGGCGGATGGTGGAAAGTGGACCTTTCGGGGCGCGTCCTGTATTACGAGTTGGGGGACCGGCACCGCAGCGCATCCGCATCGCTCAACCAGAACTTCCGGATCACCACGAACAACAGCCTGCGGCTCTCCCTCTCCCGCGAGAAGACCTTCGACCGTTATCAGTCGGACGGGAATATCGCCTGGGAACACTACTGGTGACGGAAAGCGACGCCCCCGTCTTCCGTCCGGCATCTCCTTCTCGCTTTTGTTGACAAAACAAGCATTTTCCTGTATCTTGCAAAACATTCCGCAGAGGAAAACGGTTCCGTGATCTGTGTGCGGCGCAGGCATCGTCGAGCGAACGCGTGATCCCGATTCGAGACATCAATCCGACCGAACGCTTTGCCTTCGTAACCGCAGGTCTGATCGCCGTCAATATCGCCGTTTTCCTGTTCGAGCTGTCGCTCGGACCCCAGGCAGGGCAGCAGTTCGTCGCGGTCTACGGGCTGATCCCGGCACATCTGTTCGTTCCTGCCGCAGTACCGCCGAAAGCAATTCCGGCGCCGGCGACCATCTTCACGTCCATGTTCCTGCATGGCGGCATTATGCACATCGCCGGCAACATGCTGTATCTCTGGATATTCGGAAACAACGTAGAAGACGCGATGGGCAGGGTGCGGTTTATCGTTTTTTATTTTCTCTGCGGTTGCATCGCGGCCGCGGCCCATGCCTACGCGAACCGGACGTCCACGGTGCCGATGATCGGGGCGAGCGGTGCGATCTCGGGGGTCCTGGGTGCGTACCTGCTGCTGTATCCGCGGGCGCGGGTCGTCACGCTCGTCTTTTTCGGCTTTTACGTGCGTCTGCTGGCGATCCCCGCGATGGCGGTCCTGGGGTTCTGGTTTGTGCTCCAGTTCCTGAACGTGCTGCTTTCCGGCGGTCATGCCGGGGGCGTGGCGTGGTACGCCCATGTGGCCGGCTTCGTCGCCGGCGTCTCCCTGATCGGGATATTCAAACGACGCTCCGTCCCGTTCGGCGGGGGAAGGAACCTGCGAAGACCATGATCGTTCCGTGTGAATGCGGCGCAAAGCTCAAGATCGACGACGCCAAGATCGCGGGCAAGAGCGTCAAGGTGCGGTGTCCCCGGTGCGGAAACGTGCTTCCGGTCTCCGGTACCGCCCCGACAGCGCCGCAGGCCGCACCCGCCGCCCCGGGAGCTGCTCCGTTCGGCACCGCAGGACCACTGATCCTGGTCGCCCACGACAGTGAGATGGTCCGGAACATGGTCGCCGACGTCCTGGCGGACGGCGGCTTCCGCGCCGAACCGGCGGAGAACGGACACGAAGCACTCCAAAAGGTAAACGCGCTCAAACCCCAGGGCATGGTCTTGGACGTGGGGCTTCCGGGTATCTACGGGTTCGAGCTCTGCGAGCGCCTCAAGGGAAACCCGGAGACGAGCGCTATCAAGATCGTGCTGCTCTCAGCCGTGTACGACATGCGGCGCTACAAGCGGACGCCCGTCAGTTTGTACGGCGCCGACGATTACATTGAAAAACACCATATCCCGGACGCCCTGGTGCCGAAGCTGCGCAAGCTCATCGAGCAGGAGACAGCCGCGTCCGCACCGCCGGAACGGGCGCAGCCGCACGATCGCCCCGATCTTCCGGAAATGTCGCGACCGCCCGCGCGGGAGTTCGAGCTGTCGCTGCTCGATCAGGCACGTCAACCCGCGCCGCCCCCCCCGGAGGAAACCGCGCCCGCGCCGGAGAGCGCGGCGATCACCCCGGAGTCGCTCAGCCTCGATGCCTCGGTCTTCCAAAAAGAAGAGTACGACATGCCGAACGTGGACGCAGAGGATCCGGAGGCCGTCGAGAAGGCCAAACGCTTCGCCCGGATCATTGTCTCCGACATTGCGCTGTACAATCAGGAAGCGGTCATCGAGGGCATCAGGAACGGAACGTTCTACGAACTGCTCCAAAGCGACGTCCAGGAGGGAAGGGAGCTGTACGAGAAGCGCGTGCCAACGGCGATCCGCGCGCGCCAGGACTACTATCAAGAGGCTTTCGATAATTTTCTCGCCGCAGCGCAGCGCAACAATGTACGTTGACAGCGACGCGCTCTTTTAGTATAGTGTAAGACTTGTCGGGGCGTAGCGCAGCCTGGTAGCGCACTTGGTTCGGGACCAAGGGGTCGGAGGTTCAAATCCTCTCGCCCCGACCATATTTTCTTTTCCCTTTCGAAAACAGTCCACCGCCGCAATTGCCGCATATCGGTGGAACTGGGCGGGCATCGGCCTCTTACCGATCTTGAAGTGCACGGCGCGGCGGTTTCCGCCGCGGATCTTACGGCGCCCGTCCGGTCAGCCAACGGAAGCAAGTATTCCGGTTCCTGCGTGCGAGGTTTGCATGAGCGAGAGGGAACGGTCGGTTGACGACCTGATGGACGCCGACCCCTACAGCGACGGCCGCGGCGAAGAAGAGAAGCAGGACGAGGAACAGTCGCACGCGGATGCAGAGGCCCCGACCGCTTCGGATGGAGGCGGGCAAAAGGGCCTCGACGCGATCAAGTATTACCTCAAGGAAATCCGCAAGACCCCCCTCCTCACGTTCGCACAGGAGCAGGAACTGGCCAAACGCATCGCGCGAGGCGACCAGGAAGCGCGCGCGAAGATGATCGAGGCCAACCTCCGGCTCGTCGTGGCCATCGGCAAAAAGTACATCAACCGCGGCCTCCCGTTCTCCGACATCATCGAGGAGGGGAACCTGGGGCTGA
>JBJKRX010000023.1:0-18789 GCA_046704425.1 Nitrospirota bacterium | reverse complement strand
CGTCATTTTCCCTCGGCGACCGGCCCGGCAGAGCGACCGCGCGCCCTCCTTACACGGATGTCACCGATTATACGGAGAATCGCCTAGTCGGTCAAGGTTTTGTTTCAGCCGCGTCCCCGCCTGAAATGAAAAAGGCGGGACGCACGCGTCCCGCCTCGGTCTGCCTCTGGTGAGCGAAGCCCTAGTTCTTCGCGATCCCCTTCTTGATGGCGTTCATTACGCCGTCGCTGGAGGTCTCACGGATGGTGAGCAGCATGCCTTTCTTATCGTAGTAGCCGATGAGGGGCGCGGTCTTCTCGTTGTACACGTCGAGCCGCTTGCTGATCGCCTCCACGGTCTCGTCCGCGCGCTGCACCACGGGGCTGCCGCACTTCTTGCATTTGTCGCCCGGGGCGGGCGGGTTGCTCTTGACGTTGTAGATCTCCTGGCATGCGGTGTTGGAGCAGGTGCGGCGCGTGGTCAGGCGGTCGAGGATCACCTCGCGCGGCACCTCGATGTTCGCCACCAGGTCGAGCGACACCTTGATCTTCGCGAGCAGCGCGGTGAGCGCGTCGGCCTGGGGGATGGTCCGCGGGAACCCGTCGAGCAGGAATCCCTTGGCGCAGTCCGGCTCCTGGAGCCGCTGCTCCATGATGCCCATGATGAGCGCGTCCGGGACCAACTCGCCCCGGTCCATGTAGCCTTGCGCCTCCTTGCCGAGCGGCGTGCCGGCCTTGACCGCCCCGCGCAGGATGTCGCCCGTCGAGATCTGGACCGAGCCGTCGTAGGCCGTGAGGAGCTTGGCCACCGTGCCCTTGCCCGCGCCCGGCGCCCCTAAGAGTATGATCTTCATTGCTGCGAACCTCCTTCAATTCGGATGAGTGTGTGCGGCAGGGGTGTTGCAAGCCGCGCATTATCGTATGATCGGCCGAAAAAAGCAAGCGGAATCGACGGCCGCCGGGCATCATTAGCGCCGTTCGATAGGACGATTAGGAAATTTAATGAACGCGGACCGGCTTTTTTCTTGACAAAAAACGGCGCTTCCGGTAATGTTTTCGATGTTTCTGGCGGAACAGAATGCATCGTGACCGCCAATAAGGAGCCTTTGCCATGATGAAAGACGCGCCGCTGCTTTTCCATTTCAATATCCCGGGCCTCACCGAGACGGGCCAGGTGACGGTCACGTACTCCTGGATCGCCATGGGGGTGCTCATCGTCCTCGCCGTCATCGCGCGCACGCGGCTGACCGCCGGAGCGCCCACGGGGATCCAGAACTTCTTCGAGGTGGTGGTGAAGGGCTTCGAGGACTTCATCGAGGACATGATGGGCCCCGAGGGGAAGCACTACTTCACGCTCATCGCGGGCATGTTCATCTACATCCTGGTCTGCAACCTCATGGGCCTGATCCCGGGCTTCGACGCTCCCACGGCGAACCTGAACACGACCTTGGCCCTCGCGCTCGTGTCCTTCTTCGTGACGCACTACATCGGCCTCAAGCGGTACGGTCCGTGCTACATCAAGCACTTCTTCGGTCCCATGTGGATACTCGCGCCCTTCATGTTCATCATCGAGGTCATCAGCCACCTGGCGCGGATCGTCTCCCTGTCCGTCCGTCTTTTCGGCAACATGATCGCGAAGCACAAACTCCTGCTCGTGCTCGCACTGCTCGCTCCGTACATCGTGCCGGTCCCCATCCTCGCACTCGGCCTGCTGGTGTCCGTCGTCCAGGCCGGCGTGTTCACGCTCCTCATGATGATGTACTTCTCCGGATCGATCGAAGAGGCGCATATCGGCGGCGGGGAGCATCACTAGTTTCCGAATGTATACGACCCCGGGTACATGCAGTCCCTGCCCAGCGGGGAGGGGGCCCGGGAGGTAGCGCACCGGTGATATCCGGTCACAATCGCGGTAAATATTGCGGAAAGGAGGCACCCATGAAGAAAATCATTGCACTGGCAACATTCGTCGCAGGACTGGTCCTGGTAGCCACGGCCGCCTTCGCGCAGGATGCCGGCGCTGCTGCCGAGGCGAGCAAGCTCTCGTTCTTCGGGACCGTTGCGGCGGGATCCGCCATCGGCGTCGGTATCGCGGCGCTCGGCACCGGCATCGGCATGGGCCTGGGCATCGGGGGAGCAGTGGAAGGCATCGCCCGCAACCCCGAGGCATACGGCAAGATCATGACCACCATGATCGTCGGTCTGGCCCTGATCGAATCGCTCTGTATCTACACCCTCGTCGTGGCGCTCATCCTGCTGTACGCGAAGCCCTTCGGCATCTAAACGGCAATCGCGCAGCGACGCACTACGCACCAGGGGCGGTGATCTCACCGCCCCTTTTTTTTCCGTTCGCAGGTCGCTGCCGCTCGCGGTTCGAAAGTCCTTTCCTCCCCGGCCCCGATGGGGGTACTATACCGGGTCGATAGAACCGAATACCACCGAACAAGGAGTCCCTGCGTCTATGAGCTCCCCGAGCCCCATCCGGGTACGTTTTGCGCCGAGTCCCACGGGCGCGCTGCACATCGGCGGGGTCCGCACCGCCCTCTTCAACTGGCTCTTCGCGCGCCACCATCAGGGCGCCTTCGTCCTGCGCATCGAGGACACGGACCGGACGCGCTCCACCGACGAGTCCATCCGGATCATCCTGGACGGCATGCGCTGGCTCGGCCTCGACTGGGACGAGGGGCCTTTCCGCCAGACCGAGCGCATGGACATCTACCGCAGCCACGTGGACCGGCTCCTTGCCGAGGGCAAAGCCTACCATTGTTACTGCACGCCCGAGGAGCTCGAGGCGCGGCGCAAGGAGGCCCTGGCAGCGGGCAGGCCGCCCAAGTACGACCGCACCTGCCGGACGCGCAGCGTCCCGGTGCCGGGCCGGACGCCCGCGGTGCGGTTCCTTTCCGCGGACACGGGCCAGACCGTGGTGCGCGACCTGATCCGGGGCGCCGTGACCTTCGAGAACCAGCAGCTCGACGACCTGATCATCCAGCGCTCCGACGGCCTGCCCACCTACAACTTCGCAGTGGTGGTGGACGACGTGACCATGGGCATCACCCACGTGATCCGCGGCGACGACCACCTGAACAACACCCCGCGCCAGGTGCAGCTCTACCATGCCCTGGGGTACGAACCGCCCGTCTTCGCCCACCTGCCCATGATCCACGGCCCGGACAAGACGAAGCTCTCGAAGCGGCACGGCGCAACGGCCGTGACCGAGTACGAGGACCTGGGCTACCTGCCCGAGGCGCTCGTGAACTACCTGTCCCGCCTCGGCTGGTCCGCGGGCGACCAGGAGATCTTCTCGCGCGACGAGCTGATCGAAAAGTTCTCGCTCGAGAGCGTGGGCAAGGCCCCGGCGGTCTTCAATCCCGAGAAGCTCCTCTGGCTGATCCATGACTACATCCTGCAGGCCGATCCCGACCGGCTCGCAGGGCTTCTGCTCGATCTGCTTCGGAAGGACGGGAGCATTGCGGAGGGGGCCGAACCGGACCGCGCGTGGCTCGTACGGCTCGTGCGCATCCTGACCGAGCGGAGCCATACGCTGCAGGAGATGAAGACCGCTGCCCTGCCCTTCATCCAGGACACGATCGCGATCGACGAGAAGGCGAAGGCCAAGCACCTGACGCCCGAGGCGGCCCCGCTCCTCGCCGAGCTGGCCGACAGGCTCCGGGCCTGCACGCCCTTCACCCATGGGGAGATCGAACAGGTCTTCTCCGGCCTGGTCGCCGAGAAAGGGGTGAAGCTCGGCAAGATCGCGCAACCCGTCCGCGTCGCCCTCACGGGCGGGACGGTCAGTCCGGGCATCTTTGACGTGATCGAGGTCATGGGCAAGGATCGGACGGTGACCCGGATCCAGGCCGCCGTGGCCCTGATCGGATAAGACGCAGCGGAACCGCAAGTCGCGCCATGGCGTACATTACCTGGAACGAGTCCTATGCCGTCAATATCGGGGTCGTCGACCTGCAGCACCGGAAGCTGATCGACCTTCTGAACCAGCTCGCCGAGGCCGTGGGCATCGGCAGGGGCAAGGACGTGCTGGGCCCGGTCCTGACCGAGCTGCTCGAATATACGGTCTACCACTTCAGCACCGAGGAACGGCTGTTCCATGAGTACGCCTATCCCGAGACCGAGCACCACCGGAAGGAGCACGCGGACCTGACCGCGCGGGTGCGGGACCTGCAGGAAGAGTTCGCGCGCGGCAACAACCTGGTCACCATGGACGTGATGCAGTTCCTGATCTCCTGGCTGAACAACCACATCCTCGTGGAAGACAAGAAGTTCGGTTCCTTCCTGATCGACCGGGGCGTGCGCTAGCCGCTTTTATGACCGCCTGCAGGGAAACCAAGATCTTGCTCTCCGGCGAGGTCCAGCATTTTGCCTGCGACCTGCTCGCACTTGCAGACGGGTTCGGTGCGCTGCGCTACGTGCTGGACCGGCCCTATCAAGTGGGCGACATCCGGCTCATCCCGGGCGACGTGACCGTGGCGCTCTACTGGATCGACCGGCCCTATACCCTCTACACCTGGGTTCCCCGGTCTCTCGGAAAACCCCTGTACTACTTCAACATCGCCGACGGGGTCCGGCTGAGCGCCGAGGAATTCGTCTGGCGCGACCTAGTGGTGGACGTGCTCATGGACGCGGACAGCAGGGTGCGCGTGCTGGACGAGGACGAGCTTCCCCGCGACCTGGACGCGGGACTGCGCTGCTCCATCGAGCAGGCCCGGTACCTCGTGGCAACGCACGCCAGGGAGCTCAGCCAAGAGGCGGAAGGCCTGATCCTCCCGGCCTGGCGTTCGCCTGCTCAGGGCTAAACGCCATCCTTCATTGCGAGCTGTGGTTTCGTTTGACATCCCCCCGCGTTTCTGGTAAAAAGGTATGAATTGCCGAAGGTTTTCACGCCTTCGGCAACACGGTCGTCGTCCCGGCATCCCGCCGTCGCGCCCCGGTCCGTTGCGACGGCTTTTTCACTCCCCCACGCGGGAGATCTCTGACGCACCAGGAGACAGGCACATGGCGGAAACGGAAGCGATCATCGACACGAAGTTCGGCTCCATCACCCTGCGGTTCTTTCCCGACAGCGCGCCGGGCCATGTCAAGAACTTTCTCGACCTGGCGCGGAAGGGGTTCTACGACGGCACCACCTTCCACCGCGTCATCCCCGGGTTCATGATCCAGGGCGGGGACCCCAACTCCAAGAACCCCGACAAGCGGTCGCATGGGACCGGCGGGCCGGGATACACGATCAAGGCGGAGTTCAACGAACGGCCGCACAAGCGCGGCACGCTCTCCATGGCCCGGGCCGCCAACCCCGACAGCGCGGGCTCCCAGTTCTTCATCTGCGTCAAGGACGCGCCGTTCCTGGACCGGCAGTACACCGTGTTCGGCGAGGCCGTGAGCGGCATGGACGCGGTGGACGCCATCGTCTCGCAGCAGCGCGACGCGCAGGACAATCCGAACGAGCGCATCGAGATGAAGGTGCGGGTGGTCGAAGGGGCCTAGCGCCCGCTCTTTTTCCGCAGGTTCCTGCGAGGTCCCTCTCCCATGCAGAACCGGAACATCAAGAAGATCGTGGTCGCTTACTCCGGCGGGCTCGACACCTCGGTGATCATCGCTTGGCTCCGGGAGACCTATGCCTGCGAGGTGATCGCCTTTACGGCCGACGTGGGCCAGGGCGAGGAGCTCGCGCCGCTGCACGACAAGGCGCTGGCGACCGGCGCGAGCGGCATCCACATCGACGACCTGCGCGAGGAGTTCGTGCGCGACTTCGTGTTCCCCTTGTTCCGGGCGAACGCGGTGTACGAAGGACGCTATCTCCTCGGCACCTCCATCGCCCGGCCGCTCATCGCCAAGCGCCAGATCGAGATCGCCCGGCAGGAAGGGGCGGACGCGGTCTGCCACGGCGCCACGGGCAAGGGCAACGACCAGGTCCGGTTCGAGCTCGCCTACCTTGCGCTCCAGCCCGACATCACGATCGTGGCGCCCTGGCGCGAATGGACCCTGCGCGGACGGGAGGACCTGATCGCCTACGCCGCGGAGCGCAAGATCCCGGTGACCGCGACCAAGGCCAAGCCGTTCTCGACGGACCGCAATCTCCTGCACATCAGCTACGAGGGCGGCGTCCTCGAAGACCCCTGGCAGGAGTCCACCGCGGACATGTACACCCTGGCCGTGCCCGTGGAGCAGGCGCCGGACAAGGCCGAGTACGTGGAGGTGGAGTACCGGGCCGGCGATCCCGTGGCCATCAACGGGAAGGGCCTCTCCCCGGCGGCGCTCTTGGCCGAGGCGAACCGCATCGGGGGCGCGCATGGCGTGGGCCGCGTGGACCTCGTGGAGAACCGCTATGTGGGCATCAAGTCGCGCGGCGTGTACGAGACGCCGGGCGGCGCGCTTTTGCACGCGGCGCACCGGGCCGTGGAGTCCATCACCATGGACCGCGAGGCCATGCACCTGCGCGACAGCCTCCTGTCGCGCTATGCCGAGCTCGTCTACTACGGGTACTGGTTCGCGCCGGAACGGGTCATGCTGCAGGCCCTCATGGACGAGGCGCAGAAGAACGTGACGGGCACGGCGCGGCTCAAGGTCTACAAGGGCAACTGCGACACCGTGGGCCGCAAGTCCCCGGTATCGCTCTACCGTCCCGATCTCGCCACCTTCGAGGCGGACCGGGTCTACAATCAGAAGGACGCCGAAGGCTTTATCCGGCTGAACGCACTGCGGCTGCGCATGGCTGCGATGCCGGACAAGCCGAAGGCGCACTAGGCATCCTCACCGTCATGGCCGGGAAAAAAAGGACAGGCGCACAACAGAAAAGGGCGGCGAAGCCGAAGGCAGCCAAGCCGTGGGCGGGCAGGTTCCGTGAGGCGACCCACGCACTCGTGGAGGAGTACACGGCCTCGATCCCCTACGACTGGCGGCTCTACCCGTACGACATCGCCGGGAGCATGGTCCACGCCGAGATGCTCGGCAGGCAGGGCATCATCCCGAAAGGCGAGGCAGGGCGCATCGTTCGCGGCCTTGAGGCGATCCGGCGCGAGATCGCAGCGGGGAAGTTCTCCTTCCGCATCGATCTCGAAGACGTGCACATGAACATCGAGCACCGGCTGATCGAGAAGATCGGGCCCGTGGGCGGCAAGCTTCACACGGCCCGCAGCCGGAACGATCAGGTGGCCCTCGACCTCCGCATGTACCTGCGCGACGAGATCGCCGCGATCCATGACCTCTTGGGGGCGCTCCAGCAGACGCTCGTCCGGCTCGCAGAGCGCCACCAGGACGCGGTCATGCCGGGGTACACCCATCTCCAGCGGGCGCAGCCCCTCCTCTTCGGGCATCATCTCCTCGCCTATTACGAGATGCTCGCGCGCGACCGGGGAAGGCTCGAAGACTGTTTCCGCCGTGTGAACGTCATGCCCCTCGGGGCCGGCGCCCTGGCCGGCACGGTGCTGCCCATCGATCGCGCCTTTACGGCGCGGAAACTCGGGTTCGGCGCCCTCTGCGAGAACAGCGTGGACGCCGTATCGGATCGCGATTTCGCCGTCGAGTTCGTCGCCGCCTGCGCCCAGATCATGATGCACCTCTCCCGGCTGTCCGAGGAGCTGGTCCTCTGGTCGTCCGCGGAGTTCGGATTCATCACGATCGGCGACGCCTTCACGACCGGTTCGTCCATCATGCCGCAGAAGAAGAACCCCGACGTGGCCGAGCTCACGCGCGGCAAGACCGGCAGGGTCTACGGCAGCCTCGTGGCGCTCCTCACGCTCCTCAAGGGGCTGCCGCTGGCATACAACCGCGACATGCAGGAGGACAAGGAGCAGGTCTTCGATGCCGCGGACACGACGACGCAGGCGCTCCGGGTCATCGACGCCATGCTTGCGAGCGTCGCGGTCAACGAGGCGGCCATGCGCCGCGCGGCCGAGGACGGGTTCATCACCGCGACCGATCTGGCGGATTATCTCGTGCGGAAGGGCATGCCCTTCCGGACCGCCCACGCCGTGGTGGGCCGCGCCGTGCTGCGCGCAGCGGAGTTGGGCAAAGGCCTCGGCGAGATGCCCTTGGCCGAGTTGCGCAGGCTCGCGCCCGCAATCGACGAGGACGTATACGAGGCTATCTCCGTGAACACCTCTGTTGCGCGCAGGACATCGGCGGGAGGGACCGCGCCGGCGAATCTGCGGAAACGGCTGGCAGGGCTCGTGAAAGGCCGGCAGAAGCGATCATGACTCGTTCGGCCCGATGGTCTTTCGCTGCTTTTCCGGCAATCCTCCTCGCAGCGCTGGTATCGTCCTGCGGCAGGAAGACGCCGCCGATCATCCCCGACAGCCCCCGTCCCGCAATGATCCGGGACGTGCGGGCGATCACGCGCGGCGCCCGGGTGATCCTGTCCTGGCCCACGCCGACCTTGAACGTAGAAGGCAAGCACCTGCCGTCAGGAGCGATCGCGGGATACGAGATCCTGCGCGCCGAGATCGGGAGCGAAGGGATTCAGGCGCGCTACCGGCCCTATGCCGAGGTCGCAACGAGCGGCACGAACAGCGTGGAGGTCAGGGACGGCCGGTCCTCCTGGGATGATCGTGACGTGCACTACGGCAGGATCTACGGATACCGGGTCCGGGCCGAGAGCGTCCGGGGCGGGGTGAGCGAGCCGTCGCCGGAGGTCCGGGTGATGCCGCTCATGCCGCCCGCGATCCCGGTGCAGATACGCGCCGAGGCAGGCGACAGCAGCATCGTCATCTCCTGGCAGAGCGTCACGACCCGCCTGAACGGCAGCGTGTACAACGGGTTCGTGGGCTACAATATCTATCGCAGCGAGGCAGGGGGCAGGTTCGACGAGAAGCCGCTGAACGCGGAGCCGCTCCGGACCCCGTCATTTGTTGACCGCACCGTGGTGAACGGCAAGACCTATGCCTACCGCGTCCGGTCCGTGGACAGCCCGGCCTTGCCGTGGCTGGAAAGCCCCGACTCCGCTGCGGCGAGCGCAACGCCCCGGGACCTGACGCCCCCGGCTCCTCCCACGGGCCTCACGGTCGTCGCGGGGATCGGGAAGGTCTTCCTTTCCTGGAGCGAGAACCACGAACCGGACCTCGCAGGCTATACGGTGTACCGTTCGGAACTGCGCAACGGCACGCCGGAACGACTGAACAAGACGCTCCTCACGGGCACGACCTATTGGGACGGCACGGTCACGGGCGGCAAGACCTATTACTATACCGTGACGGCCACGGACAAGACGGGGAACGAGAGCAGGCCCGCAGCCGCAAGACGGGCCCGCGTGCACAAACCCGTCGGAGGCGGGCGCTGAACGATCATGCATGACTTCCGCTATCGGGACGGCGAGCTCTTCTGCGAGCAGACGGCAATCCGCGAGATCGTCCGGCGGGTCGGCACGCCCTGCTATATTTACAGCAGCGCCACGCTCGCCAGCCATTTTCGGGCCTTCGACCGGGCCTTCGCGTCCCTGCCGCGGTTGATCTGTTTCGCCCTCAAGGCGAACTCGAACGCCGCGGTCCTGCGGCTCCTGGGCAAGGAAGGCGCGGGCGCGGACGTGGTCTCGGGCGGCGAGCTCTTCCGGGCCCTCCGCGCCGGCATCAGCCCGGAGAAGATCGTGTACGCGGGCGTGGGCAAGCGGCGTGACGAGATCGAGTACGCCCTCAAGATGGGCATCCGCATGTTCAACGTCGAGTCGGGCGACGAACTCCACGCGATCAACGAGGCGGCGGGCGAGATGCGCGCCAGGGCCCCGATCGCCCTGCGCGTGAACCCGGACATCGACCCCCGGACGCACGCCTACATCTCCACGGGGATGCGCGAGAACAAGTTCGGCATCCCCCTGGAAGAGGCGCTCGAATACTACCGGATCGCGCGGGATCTGCCGCACATCGAGATCGTCGGCATCCACCAGCACATCGGGTCCCAGATCACCGAGGTGCGGCCCTTCGTGGACGCCCTCGTCAAGGTCACGGGGTTCGTCCGCGAGCTCGCCAATGCCGGGATCGCGGTCAAGCACATCGACATCGGCGGCGGGCTCGGCATCACCTACAAGGACGAGACGCCGCCGCTTCCCGACGATCTGGCCAAGGCCGTGAGCCCGCTCTTCGCGGGGTCCGGCTGCTCCCTGGTGCTCGAACCGGGGAGGGCGATCGTGGGCAATGCGGGCATCCTGGTGACGAGCGTCCTGTACCGCAAGGACACGAGCGAAAAGCGGTTCGCCATCGTGGACGCGGGGATGAACGACCTGATCCGGCCGAGCCTCTACGAGGCCTACCATGAGATCAAGCCGGTCGTGGAGCCGACGTCGTCCGAACAGGCGGCCTTCGACGTGGTGGGCCCTATCTGCGAATCTGGTGATTTCCTGGCCAAGGACCGACTGCTGCCGATCCCGGGGCGGGGCGATCTCCTCGCCGTGATGAGCGCCGGGGCCTACGGGTTCTCCATGGCGTCGAACTACAACTCCCGGCCGCGCGCGGCCGAGGTCATGGTCAAAGGAAACCAGTACAGCATCATCCGGGAACGCGAGACCGTGGAGGACCTGCTGCGGGGCGAGAAGGTCCCGCGCTGGCTCAACGGGTAGACGGGGGCTGAGGCGTGGCGACGGCGAAGCGAAAAAAGGTGCCCTTCTGCAAGATGCAGGGGAGCGGCAACGACTTCATCCTGATCGACGGCAGGCGGGGCCGGATCGACGCGCGAAAGCTGCGGGACCTGGCGCGCGAGGTCTGCGACCGCCACTACTCCGTGGGCGCCGACGGCCTGATCGTGATCGTGCCGTCCCGCAAGGCGGACTTCAAGTGGCGGTTCTACAACGCCGACGGGAGCGAGGCGGAGATGTGCGGCAACGGCGCGCGCTGCGCCGCGCGCTTCGCGGTGCTGCACCGGATCGCGCGGAACGACCTTGCCTTCGAGACGCTCGCGGGGATCATCCACGCCCGGGTGCGGAACGATTCGGTGCGGGTCCAGCTTCCCGGGGCCTCGGGCCTGCGCATGAACATCGCGGTCCCGCTCGACAGCGGGACGCGCATGGGCCACTTCGTCAATACGGGTGTCCCGCACCTCGTCTACCTCTCGAAGGACCTGGAGGGCGAGGACGTGGACCGGGCCGGCAGGACCACACGGCGGCACGAGCTCTTCCGGCCCGCGGGCACGAACGTGGACTTCGTCCAGATCACGGGCAGGCGGAAGCTCCGCATCCGGACCTATGAGCGGGGCGTGGAAGGCGAGACCCTGGCCTGCGGCACGGGCGCGGTCGCGGCCGCGCTCGTGGCCGGCGCGCTCGGCGCGATCCTGTCGCCGGTGGAGGTCCAGACGCGCAGCAATGAGAAACTGACGGTCTCGTTCGAGCGGACCGCGGAAGGCTTTGCCGGGATCCATCTTGAAGGCACGGCCCAGGTGATCTGCGACGGGACGTTGTACGTGCGGGCCTAGGCGCCGCGCGCGGAGGAGGAAGGCATGTTCAAGGGTTCCATGGTTGCGATCGTGACGCCGTTTCGGAACGGCGCTGTCGATGAAAAGGCCCTCGGCGATCTGATCGAATTCCAGATCGCGAACGGCACGGACGTGATCGTGCCCTGCGGCACCACGGGCGAGTCCGCCACGCTCTCGCACGACGAGCACCACCGGGTAGTGGAGCTCACCGTCAAGACGGTGAACAAGCGCGTGCCGGTCCTGGCGGGCGCAGGCTCCAACTCGACCGAGGAGACCGTGTCGCTCGCGCGCCACGCGAAGAAGGCGGGCGCAAACGGACTTCTGCTCATCACCCCCTATTACAACAAGCCGACGCAGGAGGGACTCTACCGGCACTTCAAGACCGCTGCCGAGTCGGTGGACCTGCCGATCGTCCTGTACAACGTGCCGGGGAGGACAAGCGTGAACATGCTGCCCGCGACCGTGGCTCGGCTCCGCTCGATACCGTCGATCGTGGGCATCAAGGAGGCAACGGGCGACCTGAAGCAGATAAGCGAGCTGATCCGGCTCTGCGGCAAGGACTTCGCCGTGATCTCGGGCGACGACTTCACGACCCTGCCGCTCCTCGCCCTGGGCGGCGTGGGCGCCATCTCGGTGACGGCCAACGTGGCGCCCAAGGACGCGGCCGCGCTGTTCGACTCCTTCTTCGCGGGCAATCATGACGAGGCGCGGCGAATCCACTTCAAGATGGAGCCGCTCCACAGCGCCATGTTCCTCGAGACGAACCCCATCCCGGTCAAGACCGCGCTCGCGCTCATGGGCAAGGTGAGCGAGGAGTTCCGCCTGCCGCTCTGCCCCCTGGCGGACGCGAACAAGGAGAAGCTGCGCAAGGCCCTTACGGACTACGGGCTGCTCTGAGCAGCGGATTGCGGAGGTGTCCATGATCAAGGCAGTCGTCACCGGCGCAGGCGGCAGGATGGGGTCGCGGATCGTGAACGTGCTTTCCGGCTCCCAAGGCATCGTCCTGGGCGGGGCCGTGGAGCGGAGCGGCCATGCGCTTCTGGGGCAGGACGCGGGAGGTCCGGCCGGGATCGCGCCCACCGGCGTTCCCTTCACCGATGATCTCGCTGCGGCGCTTGCCGCAGGGGACGTCCTGATCGACTTCACGTCACCCGAGGCGAGCCTCGCGCATCTACGGGCCTGCGCCAAAGCGGGCAAGGCCGCGGTCATCGGCACCACGGGCCTGGGCAAAGAGCAGCTCGACGAGGCGGCCGCGTTCGCCCGAAAGGTCCCCTGTGTGGTCTCGCCGAACATGAGCATCGGCGTGAACCTCTGCTTCAAGGTGCTGGCGGAGATCGCGCGGACCATCGGCGAGGACTACGACATGGAGATCGTGGAGGCCCATCACCGCATGAAGAAGGACGCACCCTCGGGCACGGCGCTCAAGATGGCCCAGGTGCTCGCCCGGGCGGTGAACCGGGACCTGGACGCGGTGGGCGTCTACGCGCGCAAGGGCATGATCGGCGAGCGCTCGAAACAGGAGATCGGCATCCAGACGGTCCGGGCCGGGGACATCGTGGGCGAGCATACGGTGCTCTTCGCGGGCACGGGCGAGCGGATCGAGCTCACCCACCGGGCCCACAGCCGGGACACCTTCGCGGCCGGCGCGGTGCGCGCGGCCAAGTGGGTCTTTGGCAAGGCGCCGGGCCAGTACGACATGCAGGACGTGCTGGGGCTGAAATAGCAGGTGAAAAATCAGGTCGGGAACCACAGACCTCTGTGGTTACAATGTTTTTCTCGTGGTTTGATTTCTTAATGTCGCACGCATGAAGGAGACTCTATGAAAAAGCTTATCCTGTTTGTCGTGACCGTTGCGTTCCTGTCCGCGCCGTTCGCGGCCATGGCCTTCCCGCCCAAGAAGGGCGAGAAGCCCTGCACCGCCTGCCACACGCTCAGCAAGAAAGAGGCCGAGGCGATCGTGAAGAAGGTGGTCGCCACCGGCACGGTCAGGGAGATCGTCGAATCGCCGATCAAGGGGGTGTGGCAGATCGACGTGGACGCCGGGGAGCGGCACGGCGCGCTCTATCTCGACTTCTCGAAGAAGTACCTCCTGGCGGGCCAGATCGTCCCGGTCGCGAAGCTCGGCCAGAAGCCGCCGGAACGGAAAGTGGACCTCTCGCGGATCCCGCTCGACAATGCCTTGTATCTGGGGAACAAGGACGCCAAGAACCGGGTGATCGTGTTCTCGGACCCTGAATGCCCCTTCTGCCGGGAACTGGAAGGCGTCATGCACGCGATCTTGAAGAAGCGAAAGGACATCGTCTTCGCCATCATCCTGAACCCGCTGCCCATGCACAAGGGCTCGTTCCAGAAGGCACAGGCGATCCAGTGCGCCGATTCCACGCAGATGCTGGACGACGCCTTTGCGGGCAAGCCGATCCCGGCCCCTACCTGTCCGCCCGACAAGATCAACCAGAACAAGGAGCTCGCGGCCAAGCTCCAGTTCAACGGCACGCCCACCCTGGTGCGCGACGACGGCACGGTGCTCTCCGGGTTCCTGCCGGAAGAGCAGCTCCTGAACTGGATCGACAAGAAGGACGAAAAGCCGAAGAGCGAAAAGGCGCGGTAACTGCGTGAAGCTCCTTCGGTTCCGGATCGGCGATCGGATCGCCTGCGGCGTACTGGAGGGGGATGTGGTCGCGGAGCAGGAGGGCGACGGCCCGGTCCGCGGCCGCCACGCCCTTGCCGATGTGACGCTGCTCGCGCCCTGCGTGCCGACCAAGATCGTGGCCGTCGGGCTCAATTACCGGGACCACGCGCAGGAGATGGGGTTCACGCCGCCCCGGGAACCCGTGATCTTCCTGAAGCCGCCCACGACGCTCATCGGGCCGGGCGACGTGATCGCCTATCCCGCCATGAGCAGCCAGGTGGATTACGAGGCCGAGCTCGGCGTGGTGGTGAAGACGCGCGCACGGAATGTTCCGATTGCGGATGCGCGGGACCATATCCTGGGCTATACCTGCGTGAACGACGTGACCGCGCGCGATCTGCAGAAGAAGGACGGCCAGTGGACCCGGGCGAAGTCCTTCGACACCTTCTGCCCCGCAGGTCCCTGGATCGAGACCGACCTCGATCCCCGCGACGTCGCGATCGAGGCGTATCTGAACAACAAACAGTGCCAGGCGTCCCGGACTGCGCAGCTCCTCTTCCCCGTGGATGAGCTCGTGAGCTTCATCTCGCGGGTCATGACGCTCGAGCCGGGGGACCTCATCCTGACCGGCACGCCGGCCGGCATCGGGCCCATGCAGCCCGGGGATACGATCGAAGTGCGGATCGAGGGGATCGGGAGCCTCATGAACACCCTGGGGCCGAAAGACGCATAAGGCAAAACAGATCAGTTAACCGCAGAGGACGCAGAGGGAATAAGCCGTGCAAACAGGAGTGGAGCCCCCTCTGGCAGGAGCCGGGGGATGCCAAGACGCGGGATCGCCTGGTCAGAGAGGTTTTTCCCAGTACTGGTAATTGATTTTCTTTGCGTTCTTTGCGGCTTTGCGCGAGGCATGGCTTTATTCGCATCTGCGAGTAATCGTTTCGGGAGGAACGGGTAGTGACCACGACGCAGGAATCCTATATCCAGTCGCTCTTCGCCGAACGGATCGGCGGGGAGCGCTTCGGCAAGGAACAGAAGATCTATAAGTTCGAGAAGATCAAGCGGGCGAAGCGCGCGGCCCTCGCGGCGAACCCGGGCGCGGAGCTCCTCGACTTCGGCGTGGGCGAGCCGGACGAGATGGCCTTCCCGGGAGTGGTCCAGGCGCTCCAGAAGGAGGCCGCACGACCCGAGAACCGGGGCTACGCGGACAACGGGATCCGGGAGTTCCAGGATGCCGCCGCCCGGTACTTGGAGCGGGTGTACGGCGTCACGGGGATCGATCCCGCGACCGAGGTGCTGCACGGCATCGGGAGCAAGCCCGTGCTCGCCCTGTTCCCTGCGGCATTCGTCAATCCCGGGGACGTGACGCTCATGACCGTGCCGGGCTACCCGGTGATGGGAACGCACACGCGTTGGTACGGGGGCGAGGTGCTGAACCTGCCGCTTCGGGAGGAGAACAACTTCCTGCCTGATCTGGATGCGATCCCCAAGGACATAGCCAAGCGGGCCAAGCTCCTGTACCTCAACTACCCGAACAACCCCACGGGCGCGGGCGCGACCCGGGAGTTCTTCGAAAAGGTCGTGCAGTTCGCAGAGCAGAACAGCGTCCTCGTAGTGCACGACGCGGCCTACGCCGCGCTCACCTACGGCGCTCCGCCGCTCTCCTTCCTGTCCGTGCCGGGCGCAAAGGACGTAGGGGTGGAGATCCACTCCCTGTCCAAGGCCTATAACATGACGGGCTGGCGCCTCGCCTTCGTTGTTGGGAACGCACGCGCCGTCGCGGGGTACGGGAACGTGAAGGACAACGTGGATTCCGGACAGTTCAAGGCCATCCAGCACGCGGGCGTCTACGCCCTGGACCACCCCGAGATCACGGAGGAGATCGTGGCCAAGTACGAGCGCAGGCTCCGGGCCATGACCGCGGTCCTGGCCGATCTGGGGTTCAACGCGACCATGCCTGCAGGGACCTTCTACCTCTATGTGAGGGCGCCCCAGGGCGTGCGGAACGGCAGGCGCTTCGCGAACGCCGAGGAGTTCTCGGAGTTCCTGATCGCGGAGAAGCTGATCAGCACCGTGCCCTGGGACGACGCGGGCCCCTACGTCCGCTTCTCCGCCACCTTCGAGTCCAACGGCGCAGCAGGCGAGGCGCGGGTGCTTCAGGAATTCAAAAAACGCATGAGCGGCCTCACGCTCGACTTCTAGCCGCCGCGATTCCCGGCGCAGCCATGGACATCCGATGCCGACGATCGCATTCATCGGGCTTGGCTCGAACCAGGGCGACAAGCTCTCTCTCTGCAAGCGCGCGATCGCGCTGCTCGAGGCCAAGGCGGGCCGCGTGACCAAGGTCTCGTCCTTCTACTGCACCGAGCCGGTGGGTTTTCCGGACCAGGAGGACTTCCTGAACGCGGTCGTGGAGATCGAGACCGGGCTCTCAGCCCTGGCGCTCCTCGCGGCCTGCCACGTGATCGAGGAGGAGCTGGGCCGCACCCGCTTTCTCCGCTGGGGCCCCCGGACCATAGACCTCGATATCCTTCTGTACGGCGACGCAATGATCGCGAGCGACGAGCTGATCGTGCCCCATCCGCGTCTCACGGAGCGGGGCTTTGTCCTGACGCCGCTCGCCGAGATCGCGCCAAAGACAGTGGAACCGAGATCCCGCAGGACGATCGCGGAGCTCTTGCAGGCCCTGCGCGACCCCCACCGCGTCGTGCAATGCGAGCCCGAGGGGACAGGATGAGCAGAACGACCGACCGCCTGCGCCACGCGAAGTACATCGTCACCGAGGGACCCATCGGCGTCGGCAAGACGAGTCTCACGACCCTGCTCGCCGAGGAGCTGGACGCGCGCCTGATCCTGGAGCGGGCCGAGGACAACCCCTTCCTTACCGACTTCTACCGCGAGCCCGCGCGGTACCGCTTCCAGACCCAGATGTTCTTCCTCCTCTCGCGCTTCAGCCAGCAGCAGGAACTGGCCCAGCCCGACCTCTTCTCCCAGGTCACGATCAGCGACTACCTCTTCGACAAGGACCGCATCTTCGCCTATCTTACGTTAGACGAGCACGAGCTGGCGCTCTACGAGCGGTTCTATGGGATCTTGGAGCCCAAGATCGTGAAGCCCGACCTTGTCATCTTCCTCCAGGCCGACACGGACACCCTGCTCCGCCGCATCCGGCTGCGCGCCCGTCCCTTCGAAAAGGAGATCGATCCCGACTACCTTGTTGCCGTGAACGAGGCGTATAATCGGTTCTTCTTCCACTACAGCGAAAGCCCCCTCCTGGTGATCAACACGTCGGACATCGACTTTGTGAAGAGACGGGAGGACCTGGACGACCTGCTCAAGCAGATCGTGAGCATGAAGCAGGGCGTGCAGTACTATGTGCCGCGCTCGCGGGGGAAATAAAAGCAAGATTTATTCACCGCACCCTGCATTCGCGCTGACGCACTCATAGCCGTTGGCCACAAGCGACGCTAAGCCGCAAAGAAAAGAAGAAATCGCAAACCGGTTCTCCCGCAGAGGCGTGGAGGCGCAGGGAGAGCTGGGAGACGATGTGGGGCGGAATTCTTGTATTAAAGAAGTTAAATCCCATGCGAAAATCTAGGCATGCGACCGAGGTCGAGGGTTAAGCATTTCGGATAACCTGATACATCATCCCACCACAGACTTCACCCCATTTCTCTAAAGATCTCCCCGCGCCTCCGCGGCTCCGCGAGAAACAGCCCTGTCTGGCTATCTTTTGTGCATTATGTGCCTTTTGTGGCTAAATGGCTTTTAAGTTCTTTGCGTTCTTTGCGGCCAATCTGCAGCACAGTAAGTTGAGTCTTTACAATTGCGGTTTCCCCTGTGATGGTGTATGTTTTTCACCATGCTGTCCTTCATCGGCAAGCGCGTCCTGCTCTTCTTCCCCACGCTCCTCGGCATCACCCTCATCACCTTCTTCCTGATGCAGATGCTGCCCGGCGATCCCGTGGCGGGCATGGCAGGGGAACGGGCAAACCCCGAGACCATCGCGCGGATCCGGGCCGAGCTGGGCCAGGACCGGCCCCTGGCACTCCAGTATCTCGGCTATCTCGATCTCCTGGTGCATGGCGAGCTCGGCCGCTCGTACTACACGAACCGCAAGGTGAGCGACGACCTGCTCCAGAAATTCCCGAACACCTTGAAGCTTGCGCTTGCTGCCATGCTCTTCGCCTCCCTGCTCGGCATCGCCATGGGCGTGATCGCGGCTATCAAGCGCGACACGATCCTGGACCGGGTCCTGATGCTCGTGACCGTGGGCGGGATCTCGGTGCCCGTGTTCTGGCTCGGCCTCGCCCTGATGCTCATCTTCGCCTTCTACCTCCGCTGGCTGCCGCCCTCGGGCATGGGCGACGGCAGCCTGGACCACATCATCCTGCCCGCGGTCACGCTCGGGACCTTCTCGCTCTCCTACATCGCGCGCGTGACCCGCACGACCATGCTCGAGGCGCTCAACATGCCTGCCATCGCCGCTGCGCGGGCCAAGGGCCTGTCCGAGACCGCCATCGTATTGCGCCACGCGCTCAAGAACGCGCTCATCCCGGTCATCACCCTGATCGGCCTGGACCTCGGCTCGTATCTGAACGGCGCGGTCCTGACCGAGACCATCTTCGGCTGGGACGGCCTGGGGCGATATGCCCTCGACGGCATCGTGAAACGCGACTATCCCGTGATCATGGGCGTGGTGCTCTTCGGCGCCATCGTCTTCGTGGTCATGAACCTCCTCGTGGACATCTCCTATCACTTCCTCGATCCCCGCGTACG
>JBJKRX010000022.1:0-23465 GCA_046704425.1 Nitrospirota bacterium | reverse complement strand
CAAGGTGGCCGTGCGGTCCGCGGATGCGCTTCTTCAGGTGGGCGGGGTAGGGACCTGCGGCGAGCATGTCCGGATCGTAGTTGCTTTCGAGGATCACGGCGTCCAGGGAGGCGACGAGCCGGATGAGGTCCTGGAACACATGGCCGAGATCGGTCAGGACCCCGATCCGTTTGCCGCCCGCCTCGATCACGAAGACCGACCCGTCCGCTGCATCGTGCGGCGTGGGGATGGCATGGATGGTCGCGTCGCCGATTTGTAACCGGTCGGAGGACCGGAAGGTCCGCACGTCCCGCAGGGCGCCGAGGGAGCAGCGCGTCGTCGCCGCCGCGAGGGTGGCCGCGGTCGCGTAGAGCGGCAGGCCGAACTTCCGCTGGAACACGCCGGCGCATCGACTGTGGTCCGCGTGGTCGTGCGAGAGGAGCACGGCGTCCACGGCGCGGATGTCCCTGCCGTGGGCGGCAAGCCGTTCCGCAGCGGTCGCGCCGCTGATCCCCGCGTCGACCAGGATCCGCGCCCCCGGGGTCTCGATGTAGATGCAGTTCCCGTTGCTGCCCGACTGGAGCGAGATCGCGATCATGGGCCGTACTCTACCAGGCAGGCGGTCCGCTGTCAATCCCGCACACGATCGATCTTCCTGAATGATGAATCCCTCTTTACTCGATAACGTTGCCGTGGTCCTGGTGGACACCAAGGCCCCCGCGAACATCGGGGCAACGGCCCGCTGCATGATGAACATGGGGCTTTCCCGGCTCATCCTGGTGAACCCGCCGCAGGACCGCACGGGGGAGGCCCGGAAGCTCGCGGCAGGCGCAGACGCGGTGCTCGCGGGTGCGACGATCGCCGGGTCTCTGCGCGAGGCCGTTGCCGGGCATCAGCTCGTGACCGGAGCCACCCGCCACCGGGGCAGGCTTCGAAAGAACATGCGCTCCCCGCGCGAGACTGCCGCGGCCATTGCCCCGCTCCTGCCCGCGAACCGCGTTGCGCTCGTCTTCGGCGACGAGGTGAACGGACTCACGCGAGAGGACCTGGCGCTCTGCACCGACCTCGTCCGCATCCCCGCAGCAGACGCCTTTCCGTCGCTCAACCTCTCGCACGCGGTCCTGATCGTGGCCTACGAACTCGCTCTTGCCGTTGCTGCAGGAGCGGTCCCCGATGCGCCGCGCACACTCGCCACCGCCGCGGAACGGGAAGGATTTTACGAACACCTGCAGACCACGCTCGTCACGCTCGGCTTTCTCGACCCTGCGCACCCGGACCGGGTCCTGTTCCTCTTCCGGCAGCTCTTCGGTCGCGCGCAGCCGGACGCGCAGGAGATCGCCCTGCTGCGCGGCCTCCTGACCGCGGCAGCGCGCGGCCCCCGTCCCGAAGGCTGAGGGGAACGACCGCCGCCTTCAGTCCGTCACGCGCAGAATGATCTTGCCCACGGTTTGGCGCGATTCGAGCGCCTCGTGCGCCCGGTGCGCTTCGGCAAGCGGGACGACCCGGTCGATATGCAGAACGAGCGTACCCGCCTTGATCGCGGCCAGGACCGCCCGCGAACGGCGCTGCAGGTCCGCGTGCGAGGCGATATGGTTCTGCAGGCTGCCGCCCGAGAGGGTAAGGGATTTTGCCCCGAGCGCATGCGGGACGATGGGGTCTGCGGGCCCGGAGGCGGAGCCGAAAACCACGATGTGGCCGTGCTTCGCAGCAGCCTCCAGGTCGTCCGGAAGCGTGGTCTTTGCCACGCCGTCGAAGATCAGGTCCGCGCCCCTGCCGTCGGTAATGCGCTTCACCTCATCCGCGAAATTCCGTTCCGTGTAGACGATCACGTGATCCGCTCCCGCCTGTTTCGCCGCCGCGGCCTTCTCGTTCGTGGATACGGTGCCGATCACCCGCGCGCCGTAGTAGCGTGCCCACTGCACGACCAGGCGGCCCACGCCCCCTGCCGCGGCATGCACCAGGACCGTGTCCCCGCGCCGCACCCTGCGGAAGTCATGGATCAGGTAATGGGCGGTCATGCCCTGCAGCGGAAATGCCGCGCCCTCCTCGAACGAAAAGTCCTTCGGCAGCTTGATCAGCCGCTCCGTCTCGATCGCGGTGTACTCCGCGTAGCTTCCGAGGTGGCCGGTGTAGGCCACGCGATCCCCGGGCCGTACGGCAGTGACGCCCGGGCCGATCTCTTCCACGACCCCGGCAGCCTCCAGGCCGGGGATGAAGGGCAGGCGAACGGGATAGGTGCCGCGGCGATGATAGATATCCACGAAATTGACGCCTGCGGCAGAGATCCGCACGAGTGCCGTTCCCGCGGTCGGGACGGGTTTCGGTGCGTCATCCGTCAGGGCCAGCACGCTGGGATCGCCGTGCCGGTCCACGCGAATCGCCCTCATGGCTGCGCCTCCCGGACCCGCGGGTCCTTGTTCTGCCGCTCCACCATCCAGCCCGGATATTCCCGGGGCAGCGCGCTCGCCGCATCGAGCGCGTCGATCTGCTCCGGCGCGAGCCGCACGTTGGTTGCCGCGAGATTGTCCATAAGCTGCTCGGGCGTCTTTGCCCCGACGATGACGCTCGTGACGAAGGGGCGCGTCAGGAGCCAGGCAAGGGCGGCGCGGGCCGGGGAAATGCCGGCTTCCTGCGCGACCCTGCGCAGGACCTCCAGCACCGCCCGGGTACGATCGTGCTCCACCGGCGGGAAGTCGAAGGTGGTGCGCCGCGCCCCCTCGGGACCGGTATGCACCAGGTCGAACTTGCCGGAGAGCAGGCCGCCTGCCAGCGGACTCCAGGGCAGGATCGCGAGCCCCTGGTCTTGTGCCAGGGGTACGATCTCCCGCTCGATGTCCCGTCCCGCAAGGGAGTAGAATACCTGGGCGCTCGCGAAACGCGCGAGCCCGCGACTCTCGGCATAGGCAAGGGCCTTCATCGCCATCCAGGCCGGCAGGTTGCAAAAGCCCACGGAACGCACCTTCCCGGACCGGACCACCTGGTCGAGCGCCTGCACGGTCTCCTCCAGGGGCGTCGCAAGGTCCGCGCCGTGGATCTGATAAAGGTCGATATAGTCCAGCCCCAGGCGCTGCAGACTGGCGTCTACGGCGGTGAGGATATGGTTCCGCGACAAGCCGATCTCGTTCGGTCCCGGGCCGGTGCGGCCGCGGACCTTGGTCGCGATGAGAAGCCCTTCGCGCGGCCGCTTGAGCGCCGCAAGAGCGGCGCCGACATGCCGCTCGGACTCTCCCTCCGAATAGACGTCTGCCGTATCGATGCAGTTCACGCCCGCGTCGAGGGCGGTCCCGATGAGCCGCTCGGCCTCGGAAGCGCTCAACCTGCCGATCGCCTGCCAGAACCCCTTACCGCCGAAGGTCATGGTGCCGAGGCAGAGCTCGGAAACCAAGAGACCGGTCGTGCCGAACGGACGATAGCGCATGGCTGCCTCCCTTCCCTCTCCGGCCTGAGAAAATCGCCGCGCCGGAGGGTAGCGTATGGCTCTGCAGTACAGTATAGCGCGCAGGGGCAGAGCCTGCGGCTGGACATTTCACCGGATATTCTTTATAGTAGGTGAGCGCGGTCCTCGGGAGCCGCGGCATCTTCAGCGCATCTCACGGAACGGAGGGAAAGGAATAGGACCATGCAGATCGACCTTACCGCCGCAGAATACCGCTCGCTCCTGGACATCCTGCATCTCGCCGACATGGTCATGTCCGGCCACCGGCGTGAACCGGACCCGCGGACCGCGCTGCATCGCGCGGTCATACAGAAGCTCTACTCCCACTGCCGCGGCGAAGGGCTGGAGCGTCTCGTGGCCTACGACGAGCATGCGCAGGCCTTCGCACCCACCAATGCGTTCGAACGGACCACGCCCGTGCACGCGCTCCTGCAGGAGTTCGAGGACCATCTCTTCTGGGACCAGCTCATCTCGCGGCTGACCGAGCGCGACACGATCCAGGCGCCGCGGGGGGGCAATGCCCCGACCGACACCGAACGCAGGCAGCGGGAGGAGCAGATCCGGCAGCAGTACACTACGGAGTTTTCCGCGCACGGGATCGCCAACCTCGCGGTGGTGGAGCGGTTCCTGTCCGACAACGGGGCGCCCCGGACCTCGGATTGATAGACCGGCGGGTGCGCGATCATCGCGAAAATGCGGACAAATCCAGTCTTGACAGGCTGATGCAAAACGTTTACATTCAATGAACGGTACACGGGGGGAAGGGGTAGGGTAGTATTGCACGTCCGGCTCGATCAGTTCTACCAGCCGCAGCAGCTTCGACCATCAGCCGCGGGGCGCATATCCCCGGCCGACCCTTCCGGCGCTCACCCTGTCCGGTCCTCCTTTCCCCCGCGACCCACGGTCCTCAAGACCGTATCTTTACTCCTCCGGCGGCACGAACGCCCGGGGGTCCTTAACGCATGATCGGGCGGTTTTTTGAAAAAATCGGCGAGGTGGTGCTCGGGATCCTGGAAAAGGTCCCGGGCGCGGGGCGACTGGTCGGCGTCCAGTTCCGCCTGAAGACCTTTGTCGTCATCGCCGTCCTGCTCGCGTCCTATATCAGCTTCAACGCAACCTATCTGGTCGTGTCGGCCATGTACCGCCACTCCTTCCTGCAGAACGCCGACGAGGTGTCCGACGCGGTCGCGCAGCAGCTCTACAATTCCATGCGCCGCCTCATGGAGCAGGGCTGGACCCGGGCGGAGCTGGACGCCTTCCTCTCGTCCGTCGAAAGCGGTCGCGGCAGGTTCCCCTATACGGTGGAGCTGTTCCGCGGACCCGCGGTCGTGCGGGACTTCGGCGCGATCAAGCAGCCCACGCCGGGGCGGAACATCCTCGATTCCTTCCGCACGGGCGACGCCATCTCCTACAAGTCCTATCCCATCGACATCAACATCTATCCGATCAAGGCGGAGACGGGCTGCCTGCGATGCCACGTCCACGCCCGATTCGGCGAGACGCTCGGCGTGCTGAAGATCGAACAGGACATCAGCCCCGCCATCGAGGAGGCGAAGCGGAAGTTCACCGTCTACTTCTTCCTGCTCCTGCCGATCCCCTTTCTCATGGCCGGGGCGCTCGCCACCTTCCTGAACGCACGGTTGAAACGGTCCACCCAGCTCCTCCACGCCAAGGTGAGCGCGATCAACAGCGTCCGGGACCTCACGAAGCTGAATGACTATCAGTTCAGTGAGACCGGGTTCCTTGATTTCAACAACCTCCTGCGGGAGTTCACCGAATTCGCGCAGCGGATCCGGACCGTCGCGGTCGACCGGGAGGTGCTCGAATTCGAGCTCCGGCTCCTCGAAAAGTTCATCATCACCTCCGAGGTGGTGAAGGACTGGAAGGAACACGTCTCCCGGCTCCTGACCGAGATCAACAAGGTGATCCCGGCCTACACGCTCTTCTCCCTCTTCCAGGTCGACGAGGAGGTCTGCGACCTGGAGGTCTTCTGGGTGCAGAAGCCTTCGGAGGAGTTGCAGGAGCGCGTGGTCGAGATCATCCGGCGCAAGATCGCGACGGAGAACCCGCGCCTTGCGGACTCGGCTCTCAGCTGCACGCACAACGTCGCCGCGGAAGGCGGACGCCCGCCCAAGATGAGCGAGTCCGACATGGAGCTCCAGACCAAGTCCATCATCCTGCAGCGGCCCCAGATCGGCGGCGTCGTGGGCATCGGGGTCCAGTCCGAGGCCACCCGGGACTCCATCCGCTCCCTCGTGATCGACGGCGTCCTGACCACGCTCCTGAACGTGGTCGGGTCCATCAAGGCCATCTACAAGTACACCAAGGACCTCGAATATTACGCCACGCGGGACCCGCTGACGAACCTCTACAACCAGCGGCTCTTCTGGGAGCTGCTCGGGTACGAGATCGGCCGGGCCCAGCGCCACAATCAGCATTTCTCCGTGCTCGTGATCGACCTCGACAACTTCAAGAACATCAACGACTCGCACGGGCACCATCTCGGCGACCGGTTCCTGACCGGCCTCGCCGACGTGCTGCGCAGGGCCCTGCGCGACGGCGACATCCTCGCGCGGTACGGGGGGGACGAATTCGTGGTGATCCTCCCGGACACCGACGACGGCCAGGGCTACGCCGCCGCCTCCCGGATCCTGGAAGACACCGGCGCCTTTGCGCTCACGGGGCCGGACGGCACGAAGATCAAGGCGACCGTCTCCATCGGGTATGCCGTGTTCCCGGACCACGCGATGAACGCGAAGGACCTGTTCCTCTTCGCGGACAACATGATGTACAAGGCCAAGACCGCGGGCAAGAACACCATCATCGTCCCGACGGAAGAGGACGTGGTGGAGGTGTTCCGGGCGACCGGGGAGAAGACGGCGCTCCTCCTGGCCGCCATCGAGGAAAAGACGGTCCTCCCCTACTTCCAGCCCATCGTCGATGCGAAGACCGGCGAGATCGTGGGGCACGAGGTCCTCGCCCGGATCAGGACCGCAGACGGCGTCATGGACGCCGAGGAGTTCATCGAAGCGGCCGAACGGCTCGGCGTCGTGACCCGGCTCGACTACGTGGTGATCGAAAAGGTGTTCCAGAAGGTGCAGGCCTCGCGCTACCGCGAGCATCTCTTCATCAACCTGTCCCCCAAGTCGCTGATCCTCAAGGAGTTCATCCCCCATATCCTGGGGCTGACCCGCACCTACGGCATCGACCACCGGTCGATCGTCTTCGAGATCACCGAGCGGGACACGGTGAAGAACCTGGCCCTGCTCGAGCGGTTCGTGCAGAACCTGAAGCTCGAGGGGTTCAAGTTCGCGATCGACGATTTCGGGTCGGGGTTCTCTTCCTTCCACTACGTGAAGCGGTTCCCCGTCGACTTCGTGAAGATCGAAGGGGAGTTCATCAAGCATATGCCCGTCGACAGCAAGGACCTGGCCTTTGTGAAGACCATGGTCATGCTGGCCCGGGAGTTCGGCATCCGGACCGTCGCCGAGTGCGTGGAGGACGCGACGATCCTGGCGGCGGTGCAGAAGAGCGGCATCGATTGCGCGCAGGGACATCATACCGGCAGGCCGTTGCCGGAGTTTGCCGAGAGCGGCCGGCCGGAGGGCGAAGGACGCACCTAGAGGCAGAATGGCAGGGAGGGTATTATGAAGGTTGTTACTCTGTGGCTGGTGGCAATTACGGTGGTCGGGTTGCTCGGCGCAACCGCCTATGCGGCGAATGCCGCGCGGGGAAAGGTGCTGTTCAACGATCCGCACCTGGGCAACGGCACGGCGGACAAGTCGTGCAACAGCTGTCACGTGAACGGCAGCGGGCTGGAGCATTCCGCCGGCAAGAAGCAGTTCACCATCGCGGGAACGACGGTGTATCGTCTGACGGACGCGGTGAATATCTGCGTGGTGCGGCGGCTGCACGGCAAGGCGCTGGCGCCGCGGTCCGCGGCGATGCAGAATCTCATCAGCTATATCAAGTCCCTGAAGGGGATCTCGCCGATCCTGGCGCCGACGAAGCGGGAGGTCTCGACGGGATGCTAGCCGCGCGGCCGGAGCGTTCTCACTCCGGCTTGCGGTACGCCTTTCCCGCGTTCCAGCACTTGCCGACCGGCCGGCCCACGGACCAGTATTGCAGGCTGTGCATGTCGAACAGCAGGGGCCGGACCTTGGCGAGGTCCACGCTTCCGTTCGTGAGCACGTCCTCGTCGGCGTAGGTGGCGACGATCTCGCCGATGAAGACGTCGTGCGTTTCGAGCTGGTAGAGGTCGTGGAGCCGGCATTCCATCGAGAGCGGGCAGTCCCGGATGAGCGGGGCCGTCTGCAGCTCGCCGAAGAAGGTCGCGAACACGCCGGACTTGTCGGTCCGCGTGCCGGACACCATCCCCACGTAATCCGCTTCGACCATCTGGTCCTGCGACAGGATGTTCACGCTGAAGGTCTTGTGCTCCCGGATTCCCGCATTGGTATGGTGCATCCTGCCCATGCCGAGCGAGATCAGGTGCGGGGCCTTGGCGTTCAGGATCCCCACGTGCGCCACGTTCAGGAAGTTCGCCTTGCCGTTCACCAGCGCGCCGACCACGGTCACGAGCGACGGGTAGAGCGCGTTCTGGTCGCCGATCTTCTTTTTCATGGAACCCTCGTCTCCCGCGTCCGCAGAGCGTTACCAACGAACCACAGAGGCCACAGAGAAAGTTTCGAATGAAACACTTGCATCTCTTCTTGTTCTCCTCTCGGTATCCTCTTTTTAAAGCTCCACTTGATTCTTCGTCCATCCTCATAAACTGGAGTACACGGAGTAGCTCTTTGCAACAGTCGTAGGGGTTTCCCCCCAGCATTACTCCGTGTTCTCGGTGGTTTGCTGTTCTACGCGAACCGTATCGCCTTCACGGCCTTGAGTCCCACGCTGCCGCGCGTCATGACCCCGTAGTTCTTGAGATCGATCGTCTTCTCCCGGTCCTTCTCATCGACCACCCGCACCTGTTCGCCCTTGCGCACCGGCCGGAAGAGGGACACGGCCCCCTTCTTCACGTTCACGAGCTTGACCCCCTTGCCCGCGCCGGACAGGACGGGGATGTCCTTCGCGGCCACGACGACCGCCTTGCCTTCGGTGGTCAGGAAGAGGACGTGCGGGAGGTCCAGGATGTCCACGCCCATGATGGAATCTCCCGCCTTGACCCCGGCGAACTTCTTGCCCGCCCGGGTGGTGACCGCATTGAACTGGCCGAGGTCGAAGGCGAAACCCACGCCGTGTGACGAGACGGTCAGGGCCGTGACCTGCTTCGGACCGAGCGCAAGCCGCCGCTGGCCCGCATCGGCATCGGCCTCCCCGCCGAACACCGTCGCCAGGTTCAGGGCCGTGACCGGCCGCTCGCCGTCGCCGAACTTGAAGAGGTGCTGCACCGGTTCGCCGAAGCCCGACCCCGCGGGCAGGTCGAAGGCCTTGATGCCGTAGACCTTGCCGCTGGACGAGAAGATCGCGATGGTGTCCTTCGTGCTGGCCGGCAGGAGCGCCAGGAGCTCGTCGCCGTCCTTGAAGCGCAGGTTCTCGCCCACGGTCTTGACGCGCCGGATCCAGCCCATGCGGGTCAGGATCACGGTCACGTCCTCGTGCACCACGAAGTCGTCCTGCGTGAACTCCACGTCCTCCGCCGCCTTGATCACGGACTTGCGCTTGTCGCCGTACTGCTCCTTGATCTCCAGGAGCTCGGTCTTGATCAGGCCCCAGATCTTCTTCTGGCTCGCCAGGATCGCCTCGATCTCCTTCCGCTGCTTCGTCTTCTCCGCCTTCTCCTTCAGGATCCGCTCGATCTCCAGGCCCGCGAGCCGGTAGAGCTGCAGCTCCAGGATGGCCCGCGTCTGTTCGTCGTCGAACTTGAAATGCTTCTTGAGCTTTCCGGCCGCCTCCTCGCGGGACTTGGACCTCCGGATCAGCTTGATGGCCGTGTCGAGGTCGTTGTAGAGCATCTCGAAGGCCTTGAGGATGTGGAGCCGGGCCTTCAGGATCCGCAGGTCGTAGTTCAGCCGCTTGGTCGTGATCTCGAGGCGGAAGTCGAGGAAGTACTGCATCAGCTCCTTGAGCGAGAGCCGCTCGGGCTCCATGTTCGGCTTCAGGGCCGTGAAGTTGACCGGGAAGGTCGCCTCGAAATCCGTGTGCTTGAACAGGTAGGCGGTCACGAGCTCCGCGTTCGTCTCTGCCTTGAGCTCGATGACGACCCGGACCTCGTCCGTGGACTCGTCCCGCACGGCCGAGACCTGGGGCAGCTTCTTGTCGTCCATGAGGCCGATCAGCTTTTCGAGCAGCTTGGCCTTGTTGACGAGATAGGGGATCGAGGTGAAGACGATCGCCTGTTTTCCCCGCGGCAGGTCCTCCACCGTGTACTCGCCGCGCATCCGGATCGCGCCGCTGCCGGACTGGTAGATCTCGCGCAGCTCCTTCTTTCCGTTCAGGACCTGGCCGGCCGTGGGAAAGTCCGGCCCCTTGAGATACTTGAGGAGGTCCTTCACCTCGATGTTCGAGTTGTCGATCATGGCCGCGAGGCCGTCGATCACCTCGCCCAGGTTGTGCGGCGGGAAGGAGCAGCTCATGCCCACGGCGATGCCCGAGGTGCCGTTCACCAAGAGCTGCGGGAACCGCGCGGGCAGCACCGCGGGCTCCTTGAGCGAGTTGTCGTAGTTCGGCCGGAAGGAGACGGTGTCCTTCTCGATCTCGATCAGGAGCTCCTCGGCGAGCTGCGAAAGCCGCGCCTCGGTGTAGCGCATGGCCGCGGCCGGGTCGCCGTCCAGGCTGCCGAAGTTGCCCGAGCCCTCGACGAGCGGATAGCGGAGCGAAAAGTCCTGGGCCATGCGGACCATGGCGTCGTAGGCTGCCTGGTCGCCGTGGGGATGGAACTTGCCGAGCACCTCGCCCACCACGGCCGCGCTCTTGCGGAACTTGGCGGTGGGGCCGAGTCCCATCTCCCACATGGCAAAGAGGATGCGGCGGTGCACCGGCTTCAGGCCGTCCCGCACGTCGGGCAGGGACCGCGACACGATGGTGGAGAGCGCGTAGGTAAGGAAGCGGCTCTCGACCTCGGAGTGGAGCGCGGTCGTCAGGGTGGTGCTCTCTTTTGGCGGCATGGGTGTTCCCCCTTGGGTTGCCTGGATCGATTGTGCGGATTCACGCGCATGAGCGCCGTGCACGGTGTCCGCTCTCGGGGCTGCATTCTACCAAAAAAACACGCAGATGCATAGCGCGATCGGAGAAAAATCCGATTTTCGATTGACTCCCCAAGGCATTTTTGCTATATTGTCACCCATTCTTTGCGGAAAGACGCCGGCTGCGGCCGGCGGGAACTGCGGTTCGAGGTGTTGCGATGGTAGCGGATTCCAAATTGCAGGCGATCAAGAAGAAACTCCAGAAGCAGCGGCAGGACCTGCTCTCCGAGGCCGAGCAGACGCTGAACAGCAAGATCACGACCGAAAAAGAGAGCTTCCCCGATCCCACGGACCAGGCCGTCGCCGAGCTGGACAGCAATTTCCTCCTCCGGCTGCGCGGCCGCGAGCAGAAGCTCCTGAAGAAGATCGACGAGGCGATCGCGCGGATCGACGACGGGACCTACGGCGTGTGCGAGTCCTGCGGCGGCCAGATCAACATCAAGCGGCTCGAGGCGCGGCCCGTCACCACGCTCTGCATCGAGTGCAAGACCGCCCAGGAGGAAGAGGAGAAGCGGATGGCGGAGTAAGATCGCCGTTTGCTTTCTCTGCGCAGACGATGAAGGGGTCAGCCGAATCCGGTTGACCCCTTTGCTGTTTGTGCGCCCGGAGATATGAAAACCTACTTCTCCTTCGACCGGCACCATACCACTTGGCAGCGGGAGACCCTGGCGGGGCTCACGACCTTCGTCGCCATGGCCTACATCATCGTGGTGAACCCCGCGATCCTGGCCGCTGCCGGCATCCCGCGCGGTCCCTCCATGACCGCCACGATCCTCGCGGCCGCCTTCGGCACCCTGGTCATGGGGCTCTACGGCAAGCGGCCCTTCGCGCTCGCGCCCTACATGGGCGAGAACGCCTTCATCGCCTACACGGTCGTCAAGGCCATGGGATGCTCCTGGCAGACCGCGCTCGGCGCCATCTTTCTCGCGGGAGTGGCCTTCACCCTGCTCACGGTGTTCCGCGTGCGGTCGTGGCTCGCCAATGCCCTGCCCGCGTCGCTCAAGTACAGCTTCGCCGCGGGGATCGGGCTCTTCCTCGCCTTCATCGGTCTGTGCGAGACCGGGATCGTGGCGCTCGGCGTGCCCGGCGCTCCGGTGACCCTCGGCAGGCTCTCGTCGCCGACCGTGCTGCTCGGCATCGCCTGCTTCCTCTTCATAGCCTGGCTCACGATCAAGAAGGTCCGGGGCGCTTTGATCCTCGGCATCCTCGGGACCACGATCCTGTCGTTCCTGCTGCACGTCACGCCCATCCCCCAATCCTGGGTGGGCGCGCCCCCGTCCCTCGGCCCGATCTTCCTGAAGCTCGACCTGGGCAGCGCCCTTTCTGTACGGAACCTCCCCATCGTTCTGATCGTCTTCGTCATGGCCTTCGTGGACACGGTCGGCACGCTCATCGGCCTGTCCGCGCGCGCCGGTCTCCTGGACGAAAAAGGGAGCCTCCCCGAGATCGAGCGGCCCATGCTCGCCGACGCCCTGGCGAACCTGATCGCGCCGGTCCTCGGCACCACGACCACCGGCGCCTTCATCGAGTCCGCCGCAGGCATCGAGGCAGGGGGCCGCACGGGATTCACGGCCCTGGTGGTGGCAGGCCTCTTCCTGGTGGCGCTCTTCTTCGCCCCGCTTCTGACCGCCGTGCCTGCCTACGCCTTCGGCCCGGCCCTCGTCGTGATCGGGGCGTTCATGCTGAGCCCGATCACCAAGATCGACTTCACCGATCCCACGGAGCTGATCCCCGCGTTCCTGACCATCGCGCTCATGGTCTTCACCTTCAACATCGGCGTGGGCATGACCGCGGGCCTCATCGCCTATCCCTTGCTCAAGACCCTGCACGGAAAGGTCCGGGAGGTCCGGACCGGCATGTGGATCCTCGCGGCCTTGTCGCTCCTCTTCTATTTCTTCTATCCCTATGGGTAAACTACGCGGACCCGCTGAAATCGCGGGGAATTCGCGGATTTTACCCTTGACACCCGACGAGGATTTGGCTATAGTACCCGTTCCAAACAGACTGGGGGATCGTCCAGTGGTAGGACGACAGGCTCTGAACCTGTTTACGGGGGTTCGAATCCTCCTCCCCCAGCCAATACAACTTCTCTTTTCCTTAATAGGTCCCATCGTCTAGCGGCCTAGGACGCTGGCCTCTCACGCCGGAAACACGGGTTCGATCCCCGTTGGGACCACCAGCGCAGGAAAGCCCCTCAGATGAGGGGCTTTTTCCATTACGAGAAACACCCTTTCGCTATCCTGATCCACGGCATGGTACAATCAACACAGTGTTTATAAATACTGATGTGCCGAATTAATAAACCTCAAACACCTTTTCTGCCACCTTTCTTGCTTGCCCGAAGAAAGGTGGCCCAAAGAAGGGCACCCGGCGATCATTCTGATCCGTTCTGCTCGGTCGCCCTCAGTACATTTCAGAAACTCGGGCTGCGCCCTCAGACAGTCTGAAATGTTTAACCCTCGGGCTCGGTCGCATAACGAGAATGATCGCATGGGATTAAGGTCAACTGCTCATTCATGCTGCGAAGAGGTAAATGCAAAAACATATATAAGCATGGCATTGCCCACATAAAGCTGAACGATCCAAGCAATCTCTAAGGAGCCCTCATGTCCCGTAGGGCAAAACGCAGGATGAAAAAGGTCGGTCTCCCTGCCGGTTCGCTCGTGTACACCGGCGAGCAGGCGGGCGGCACGGTCAAGGTCACGCTCATCGAGTACGACGAAGGGTCCTTCGCGGAACGGACGATCCAAAAGGGCGACGAGATCGTGCCCTTTCAGAGCAAGTCCACGATCACCTGGATCAACGTAAACGGCGTGCACGACGCCGCGGTGCTCGAAACAATCGGGGAGCGCTTCGGGCTCCATCGTCTCGTGATCGAAGACCTGATGAACGTGGTCCAGCGGCCCAAGGTCGAGGACTTCGGGGACTACCTCTTCATCGTGCTGAAGAAGCTCTCCTTCGACGAACAGACCGGCGCGGTCGTGCCCGAGCAGGTGAGCCTCATCGTCGGCCAGAACTATCTCCTCTCCTTCCAGGAAGGCGTGCGCGACGACGTGTTCCCCCTGATCCGGGACCGTTTGCACGCGGCCCGCGGCCGCATCCGCAAAGGCGGCGCGGACTACCTCGCCTACTCCCTGATCGACGCCCTGGTGGACGGCTACTTCGTGAGCCTCGAAAAGCTCGGCGACCGGATCGACCTGCTGGAGGAAGAGGTCGTGTCCGGCACGGGCACCGGGTTCGTGGAACGGCTCTACCACGTGAAGCGCGAGCTGCTCTTCCTGCACAAGGCCGTCTGGCCTTTGCGCGAGGTCGTCTCGTCCCTCGTGCGCAGCGACTCCGACCTGATCCAGGAGAGCACGACGCCCTATCTCCGCGACGTGTACGACCACCTGGGACAGGCCGTGGACAGCGTGGAGATCGAGCGCGAGATCCTGACAGAGCTGGTGGACATCCACCTCTCCGCGACGAGCAACCGGCTGAACGAAGTGATGAAGGTCCTGACCGTCATCGCGACCATCTTCATGCCGCTCACCTTCATCGCCGGGATCTACGGGATGAACTTCCGGCACATGCCCGAGCTGACCTGGCGCTACGGGTACCTCTTCGTCTGGCTCGTCATGGCCGGCGTCGGCGTGGGCATGTACTTCTTCTTCAAACGGAAGAAGTGGATGTAGCGGAGGGGTTCGTGAACGCGAAAAAGGCGCTTCTGCGCAGCTCCATCGTCCTGTACTTTGTGATCGCCTTCGAAGTGCTGATCATGATCAGCCCCTTTGCCGGGTTCTTCTACGCAGTATTCAACCCGATCCTCCTGCAGCTTGCCGCATCGCCCGCAACCCGCTGGCTCAGCGCCTTCTACCTGCCGCACATGGTCCTTCCCGAGAGCAGGCTTCTCATCTTCATCCGCGTCATGGGGTCGATCCTGTTCGTCGGCGGGATGGCGATCTTTCTCGTCTGCGCAGCACAGATCTATACGGCCAAGTTCAGGAAGAAGGGCGCGGTCCTGGGCGGGCTCTACTCGGTTATCCGGCATCCGCAGTATCTGGCGCTCTGCGCAGCAGGGCTCGGACTCTCGATCCTCTGGCCGCGGTTCCTGACCCTCGTGCTCTGGCTCCTGATGATCGTCGTCTACGTGGTGCTCGCAAAAGACGAAGAGCGGCGCATGCTCAATGCGCACAGAGAAACCTACCAGGCCTACATGCAGAAGACCGGCATGTTCCTGCCGCAGAGCGTCGAACGGCTGCTCGCGCCGTCCTCGCTGCTCCTGAAGGCGGTCTTGATCATCGCATTCGCTGCAATAACGCTCGGCAGCGCCGCAGCGCTGCGCGCCTATACGATCCATACGCTAACGCTCTGGACCAATGGCACGAACGTATCGGCAGTTGCGATCCTGCCTGAGGACAAGTTCAAGATGGACCACCGGATGGGAGATATCCTCGCAGCCACACCCGTGCGGGAACTGCTCCAGCCAGACAAGCAGTACCTCGTCTACTTCATCCCGCGAGACTATGTCATGCAGGGCATGATCGCGGACACGGGCGTTGACTGGAAGCTCTTCAGGCAGCATCATACCTTCGCCATGATCCTGGACTGGATATTCCATCCCTTCCGGCACCTGCGCGAAGGACAGCATGCCATGCATCACGAAGGCATGCAGATGCAGCACCAGGGCAACGCAATGCCGCAGGACGGCATGGTCAGAAGGCTGATCTTCCTTGCCATCGAGGAAGTAGACGTGCAGAAGCCCGCGGACCTTTTCTCGATCAATGCCCTGCGCGTGCCGCAGTTCATGGCGGATGTGGAGCTGCATAGGATGAAGATACTGGACGTAAAAGAGCTGAGCCACGGCAGCGGCTGGGGATCGGTCCCTACGCCGACATTCTGAGGAAGTCGATTCTACACTCAACGGCAAAGAACGTTACTTTACCCCATGAGAGATAATTTTCAGTCAAAACAGGAAGTGATCATCAACGCGCCGCTTGAGAAGGTCTGGGAGTTCAATCAGGACCTGACGAAGATCGCGGAGTATCATCCGCGGGTGAACAAGGTCGATCTGCTCTCCGGCCAATCATCGCGCAGTGCCGGTATCGCCTATCAAAGTCACCTGAAGGACGGGAAGAACACCTGCATCGAAAAGGACATCGAGATCATCCCCCTGCAGAAGATCGTGACGACCCTGCCGGAAGACACGATGGGCATTGCGAAGCTCTTGCCGGACTACGTGGTGGAGACGCTCTTTACGAAGATCGACGAGCACAGAACGAAGATGGAGTTCCGTCATTTCTACGCAACGAGGACCTGGAAGAGTAAATTGGTGAACCTGATCGCACGGTGGAAGATCGCCCGGGAGTCGCAGGATACGTTGAACGCGATCAAGAAGGCAATCGAAGAATTAGGGTAAAATAAATCTTCCCATCGAAGCTGTACCAGGCTGTCCGGAAAGGGCTAGCCGGGAACACAGATAACCCCCACGGGACCCCTCCAAAGCTCACAAAAATCATGTTCATGACTATTTTTGCGGAAACTACGTATGGTTTTTCTTACGTAGTTCCCGCAAAAAGCACAATTTAACGATATTTTCTTGACATTTGTAGGCACTTGCATATAATCGACTTGTTTACCAGTAATCGATCGATGCAGTTTCGTACGATTCCCCAATAGATTTTAAACAGTGATTCAGTAGTGTCCGGTTATCGTTTTTTGAATGCTCAATAACTCATTGTCATACAAAGACAAAAGAGGCCACATGCAATTTTTCGATTTGAACTTAATTTCTCCAGAATCATCTTATAATCCGCCTCAGTATCATCTGAGGAGGTATCAGGATGAATTCTGGGAAAACGGTCTTTGCTCAATTGATGGAACATCTCCCTCGTTACGAGTTCAGTCAATACGTCCTTCGCTATCGCGGCAATCACAAGGTCAGAAGTTTCTCATACATGGACCAGTTTCTATGCATGGCATTTGCTCAGCTGACCTATCGCGAAAGCCTACGGGACATCGTAACGTGCCTCAACTCCCATCGATCAAAACTCTACCATATGGGCTTTCGAGGGAAAATCGCAAAGTCCACATTGGCAGACGCCAACGAACTGCGGGATTTTCACATCTATCAGGACTTCGGCTATGTGCTGATCGACATCGCCAGCAAACTTTACCGGGACGAGGATCTTGGCCTCGACCTGAAGCTCTCGGTCTATGCTCTGGACTCCACGATCATCGACCTTTGCCTTTCGACGTTTCCCTGGGCGACCTTTCGAAAGAAGAAAGCGGCCGTCAAGATTCACACGCTGCTCAACGTCCAGGGAGCGATTCCGACCTTTATTTTCATGACTCCCGGCAGTGTTCACGACGTCAACATGATGGATGCCGTTCCGTTCGAAGCCGAATCAGTCTATGCCATGGATCGCGCTTATCTCGACTTCGAGCGACTTTACCAAATCGATCAACTGTCCGCGTTCTTCGTCATCAAGAGCAAAAGCAATACCCGGCTTCGTCGCATCTACTCTGCTCCCGCGGACAAAGCAAATGGGGTGCAAGCCGATCAGACGGTCATACTCGTTGGCTACAAATCCCGCAAGGCTTATCCGGATCCTTTTCGCCGGGTGCGCTATTACGATACCGAACGGGACAAACGCCTGGTGGTTCTTACAAACAACTTCCTTATCCCGGCCAAGACGGTCGCGGACATTTATCGCTTGCGCTGGCAGGTGGAGTTATTCTTCAAATGGATCAAGCAGCACCTGCGGATCAAGTCGTTCTTCGGCACTTCTCCCAATGCAGTCAAGACTCAAATCTGGATTGCCGTGAGCGTTTATCTTCTCGTGGCTATTGTCAAGAAGAGACTGAATCTTCCCGGCAGCCTCCACACAATTCTACAGATTTTGGAAGTCAACCTTTTCGAGAAAATACCAATTTCTCAGCTGGTTGCAGATACGATCAATCACGAAACCGAGTTTCGTGATGATAACCAATTGAATCTATTTACGTAACAACCGGACAGGACTGACAGTGATTAATAAAAATTTCTACACCGAGAATGACGGCTTTTGGCTAGCCATTTTTTAATGAGAGGGACTTCCAAAGTGCTTCCCTTTTTGAAATGGGCCGGCGGCAAACGATGGCTTCTCGCCGCGGACCCCTCATTATTCGTTAAAAAAGTCAATCGGTACATTGAACCATTTCTTGGCAGCGGCGCCGTCTTTTTTTATTTGAAGCCATTTTCTGCTTTATTGGCCGATTCAAATCAGGACTTAATAGAAACATACCAAGCCATAAAGGACGATTGGCGACGTGTAGAACGCGAAATAATAAAACATCATGAACTTCATAATAAGAAATATTATTACAAAATGAGAGATAAAGTGTTTCGATCTCCATATGCACGCGCAGCAAAATTTATTTATCTTAACAGAACCTGCTGGAATGGGCTGTATCGAGTAAACCTAAATGGCTGTTTCAATGTCCCAATCGGCACAAAAAAAGACGTTCGTTATGACGGTGATGATTTTGAAGGTGTAGCTACATTACTTCAACGTGCAAAAATAACCTGCAGTGATTTTGAGCCCGTGATCGGGCAAGCAGCCGCAGGTGATCTTGTCTTTGCGGACCCTCCCTATACCGTCAAACATAACAATAACAACTTTATAAAGTATAACGAGAAGATTTTCAGCTGGCAAGATCAGCAGAGATTAAGTAAGTGTTTAATAAAAGCTGCTAATCGCGGCGCTTTAATTGTTTTGACTAATGCCAATCACTTCTCGATACGTTCACTATATCGGGACCATTTCGATTTGAAAGTTTTAAAGCGATCAAGTGTGATTGCCGCAGACGCGGTGCGTCGAGGAGAATACGAAGAACTTTTAATTAGGAGTAGATCATGAATCTTAAAGGGATAATTATTGGAGTAGTTCGAAAATTACCGATATTTTCTGGATTGCCTGATTGTGAGCCAAAAGATTATCTGTCTGCAGTTAAAGAGGTCTTTCCAAATATTTTTTTATCTACACTACCAATCTGGGGCGGAGCTTTTGTAGTTATAATATCGGGGCAAGTATCAAATTATTGGGCTGCGATTGGCATCAATGTTAGTCATGGCGAGCTTTTTTTGTATGCCGCCTCTTTTATGGCTCCGGTAGTTTATATGGCAGCTGTCGACCCGCCGGGAGCAGGGCAATTCCCGAGCCGTCTTTCACATATACTGGTATTAATTGGAATCACGGTTTTGTCTGCTTTGGCCTTCGGCGCTCAGAAAGCCGGACATAAATTAATTCCGACTGTCGCTTTAGACGTCTCCGCGATCCTTTTTGCTGCCTCAATATTTTTGCTGTACATCGCGTCAATTTATCAGCATAAGCGTTTACCAAAGCTAACCGAGGAAGACTTCCATTCTAATGAAAATGATTTTCGGAAGGAATATAAAGGACATCGAGGATAAACCATGGAAAGCAAATTATCTCTTTCGTTTCCTTGTTTAAAGTTAAAACAACCTGTTGGCGAATTTTACATCGGATGTATAGACAGCAAAAAACTCATTGAAATCACCTGGGTGGATGTCAGGAGAATATTCAAGGAGAGAGATATTGACAAATATCTCGGGATACAACGTCGTATAGTCCCAAAAAGGGTTGACGAGATAGCAAAATATACGAATACAATAGACGCATGCTTCCCAACAGGTATTATTTTAGCTGTGCCAGCAATTTGTGCAAATTATAACGAGAAATCAGGAATCATGACGCTGTCTAATTATATAAACCCAGAAGAGGGTGAAAAACAAATACTATTCGGACAGATTGCACAAGTGCTGGACGGTCAACACAGGATAGAAGGACTAAGAGGGTACAAGGGGGGCTCGTTTGAAATTAATGTTAGTATCTTTGTGGATATCGACGTTGCTGAACAGGCTTATATATTCTCAACGGTAAATTTGGCCCAGACAAAGGTAAATAAGAGCTTGGCATACGATTTATTTGATCTTGCAAAATTGAGGAGTCCACAAAAAGTCTGCCATAATATCGCTGTTGTATTGGATGAAAATGAGAAGAGTCCCTTTTATAAAAGGATCAAGCGGCTTGGATCCGCAACCCCGGGTCGAATGGACGAAACAATTACACAAGCAACGTTTATTCTGGCGTTAATGAGATACATTTCAAAAACGGAACTGCAGGACAGGGATCTTTATAAGCGAAAGCGTAAACCGGAAAAGATTTCTGCCGAAGAATCGAAAGAATTAATTTTGCGAAATTTGATGATTGATGAAAAGGATGTAGATATTGCGGACATAGTATGGAATTATTTTGAAGCAGTTAGTAATCGATGGCCTGAAGCGTGGTCCGCAACAGGCAGAGGCATTATGCTGAACAAAACGAATGGCTTTAAAGGCCTAATGAGATTCATGCGAGACGCCTATTTGTATATCACAACACCCGGACATGTCCCGTCAAGCAAAGATTTTTTAAAAATATTCGACAGAATTAAAATGAAGGATGAGGATTTTAACATAGATAATTTTAAACCAGGGACCAGTGGCGAATCTGCATTGTATCGAACCTTGAAGGATCAAAGTCGTATTTAATCATCACTGCCGGAGACCTGAACGGAGACCTGAACGGAGAGACCTGGGGTCACCTATGAAAAAGGCTTTCAAGTGTGGGCATAATTCTCCTCTTGAAGCCATTCCGTAAGGGTCTCATAAGGACCACTAATCAGTACCTATCCGTGCTCGATCGTTCGGCACACTGGAATGACCTATGGGGTCAGATCTCTTTTGTTGCAAAAATGATTTCTTTCTGATTCGCGCGGAATTTGTTAATTTACTGCTCGACGATAAGCACATGGCTTTGCGAATATGAAAATGCAGCAAAAGAGAACTGTCCTCAATAAACGCGGAGATATGACATGAATGATGCACCAATATATAACAGTGATACAGTAAAGTCCGTTCTCACCATCCTTCAGAAAGAATATGATAATGAAAACAACAGAATAAAATTTATTACCTCAAAAGTACAAATGATGTTGACCATTTCAAGTATACTCATTACCGCAATCTTTTTCATTATCCAAGCAATATCAAAAAATAAAGCATATCTTAGTAAGGTAGCGATGACGAATGCATGTGCGCAATTATGGACAACAAGAAGCTTGTTTTTCGCCGTATTTATGATATTATTTGCGATATTGCTTTTCCTGTATATTCTTATAACAAAGACATTCGCAAGAATTAAATTTGAAGCTATCGTTTTCGACAGAGAGTTAATAAAGGATACATGTGAGGTTGAAAGCCGACTTATTACAACATACGAAGAAGCGCTGAAGAGCAATATCCCCGTAGGGGACACAATGGCCTTATTCTTTAAAAGAGGCACGATTATCGTTGCAGTAGCAATTGGCATTCTTATAACCGTTTTAATTAAAGCAATGCCCTAAAGAATTGATGCCATCAGGAGACGGCATGAATAAAAACGAGAGTAGTGATAAAAAGAAGAAAGTAAGAGCTGTGAAGAATGAAACGGGCAATAAAAATAAAGCTAAAGATAAATCATACAAATCAAACAGGCAGAAATTAAAATCAACTAAACCGAAAAGCTACGGGATTGTGCGGCGAGCTTGCAAAAAATGATATATGCTACGTTAATATTATATACTGATTAACGCGAAGGGCGGTCATAATGAACGATGAAAATGATGTTCAAGGCAAAGACTCAACCACATCAAACAATAAGAACGCGTCGGATCTAAAAGAGGCTGCTCAACAATTAATGGAATTGTCGAAGCCTAAGAGCTATGGCACGGTGCGGCTGGTAAACGCTCAGGATTATGCTGCAGACTCAGATGAGGAGATATTAAATGGTTAAAAGGAAGAATACTGCATCAATTAAATCTCAGCATAAAGCAGACAACAACAATAACGAAAAGCCCAAGAGCTATGGAACAGAATCCATTAACTTCGAGAAAGAAACAAAGCCTGCGATCACAATAGATAGTTCAACGAAAGAAACGAATAATATCAAATCAAGCTAATGATGATTGCCAAATGTCAAGGAGGAAGAAAATGAGTAAGAAAGGCGGTTCTCAAGGCAGTAGCTCTATTCAAAGCGGATCCAATAATGGCGATGGTAAACCGACGAGCTACGGAACTACAACTGTGAACAAGGAAACAACGCCATCTGTAACAAGAAAATAGCGAGAAGTCATGTCCAATAGAGAGACCTGAGGGTCACCCATTTGAAGGCTCGTCGTCAAGAGAAAAAGGCCACCCCGTGGCGAGAAAATGAAGTTTTCTCGCCGAGCATTCGGGGGAACCGATAGGGTCAGGTCTCTTTTGTTGCAAAAAGCATTTAGCCCTGACTTGCACGGAGACCTGTGGGTCGTGTATTGAATTTTTGACTTTCCCCTTGACCACCGACATTCTTGCTGCATTCTCTACTTTTTGTGCGTAGCGTAAGTTGTTATTCCTCGTCTCGCTGGGATCAGGACACCTTACTCAGTGCCACGGCCGCGGAGATCAGGGAAAGGTGGGTCAATCCCTGGGGGAAGTTACCGAGCATCTCTTGGTTTCGGGTGTCGTATTCCTCGGCAAAAAGTCCTAGGTCGTTCGCGGTCGAGACGGCGCGTTGGAAAACAGCCGTCGCGTCTTTTCTTTTTCCCTGCCTGCCAGACACTCAACAAGCCAGAACGAACAGGCAAGGAATACGCCCTCTTCGCCGGGCAGGTCGTCGCCGCGGTACCGCCGCAGGAGTCCGTCCTGTCCCAAATCTCTGCGGATCGCGTCGGCGGTGCGCACCATGCGCTCGTCGGCGGCGTCGACGATGCCGAAGATCGGCAGGAGGAGCAGCGAGGCGTCCATGACGGGATACCCCTCCGCCTGGATGAAGACGCCTTGATCGCGGTCGTATCCCTTCGTATCGAGCCACGCGCGTATGTCGCCGCGGGTCCGTAGCCATGCGTCGAGCGGCGCCTCCCGGTCGAGTTCCTTTGCCAGCTGCACGCCGCGTTCGATTGCCAGCCAGCACATGGCCTTGGACAGGGTGAAGTGGCGCGGCTTGCCGCGCATCTCCCAGATGCCGCGGTCCGGTCTTCGCCATTTCCTTGACGCGGCATTCACCAGCTCGACCAGAAACTCCCAGTAGTCGTCATCGGGACAATGGCCCCGTCGGTGCCAGTTCCAGGCGAGGTCGAGCAGTTCCCCGTACACGTCGAGCTGGACCTGGTGTTCAGCGGCATTGCCGACCCGGACCGGCGAGGCGCCGCGATAGCCTTCCAGGGTCGAGATCTCGAATTCCCGCAAACGCCGCTCTCCCCCCACGCCGAACAAGATCTGGAGCTCCTCCGCGCTGCCGGCGCAGCTCCGCTCGATGAAGCGCCGGAAACCCTCGGATTCGCGGATATAGCCGATCTCGTTCAACGTGCGCACGGTGAAGCAGGAGTCGCGCACCCAGGAGAACCGGTAGTCCCAGTTGCGCGAACCGCCCGGCGCCTCGGGTAAGGACGTGGTCGCGGCGGCTGCAATTGCGCCGCTCGGCGCATATGAGAGGCCCTTGAGCACGGCAGCGGAGCGCAGGACCAGCGTTGCTTCCGGTCCCTCGTAAGCCCCCTGCTTCGCCCAGGAACGCCACCACGCTATGGTCTCCTGAAGACGAAGGTCCACCTCCTCCGCTGACAACGGCTCGATCAACCCGTCGTCGAGGTCTTCGGGACGGCCGAAGTGGATCGAGAGATATTGGCGCTCCTCCGCGACCACGGTGCAGACGCCGGACAGGCCGTGGCGATCGATGGGAGTGGGGCAGGCATTGCCCGAGATCAGCAGGCCGGTGCTGCCGCCCAGGGCGAGATAGCCCTGCTCCGTCTTCCGCACCCAGGGC
>JBJKRX010000021.1:0-5982 GCA_046704425.1 Nitrospirota bacterium | reverse complement strand
AAGGGGCCGATAAATAGCAGAGCGAAAAGATTTTGCCTCAATATTGCCCGTCGATATTTCATGCCTTCGCGTACCTGCCCGAAATTTAAAGGAAACCGTCCGTCGTTTAGACATTTAGTTCTGTGTGGGTCATATTCCTCGACCACTCCTTTTTCCTTGGCTAGAAGCTCGTCCCAGACCCGCTCACTCTTTTTCTGTGAAAGAGAAACGATCGGCTGGTCATCGTGGCTCATGGTTATCCTCCCTGATCTTTTTTCGGTAGCGGGGGGCATAAAAGCCAACCGTCCTGCTACCGTCCTGTTACCGTCCTGTTGTTACGCAAAAGGGGTTACAGCACATGCTGTAACCCCTTGAAATGATTGGTAGCGGGGGCCGGATTTGAACCGACGACCTTCGGGTTATGAGCCCGACGAGCTACCGGACTGCTCCACCCCGCGATGTGGGGTCTATACTAAATCATGCCGGCGATATTGTCAAGAAAATAGTCGTTTTCTTCCCTTTTTATGCGTACTTCAGGATGCCTTGGCGGTTTTGCAGAGCTTCAGGGGCTGCAAGCGCGGCCTTGTCGGGATTATCAATTGACTTCATCCGCCCTCCTTGCTAAAATACCGCGCGATGCTACTGTTTTTTGAAGGAAAGCCGCGCCTCGGCATCGAGCTTACCGCAACGGAAGCGCGGTTCGCGGCCTTTGCGGGCAGGGGTGCAAAACGTTCGCTGTTGTTCTCCCGCACGGTAGCCGTTCCTCCGGGCAGCGTGAACGTGCAGTATGCGACCCTGAACATTCTCGATCACGGCGGATTTGTCAACGCCTTGCGCGAGGGGCTCGCTGAACCTTCAGGGCACCTCCGGCGTGCCGCGCTCAGCCTCCCGGACGGCGTCTTTCGCGTCCAGACGATCGACCTGGAGGAGTTGCCGTCCCGGAAGGCAGACTGCGAACGGCTCATCCGGTGGAAGCTCGAAAAGGGGGCCTTCGATGTCGCGGACACGCTGCTCCGGTTCCAGGTCCTGAGACGATCGAACGGCGGAAGCGTGTCGGTCCTGGCCTGTGTGGCCAAGGAGGCCGTGATCCGGCAGTACGAGGAGGCGCTTGCCGCGCTCGGTCTGGAGACCTGGTCCGTGGGGCTCGCCTCCTTTGATACCCTGAACTATTACGCCTCCCGCCTGGCAACCGAGCCCGAGGGTGCGGCCCTGGTGCTCGTCTCCCCGGGGTCCTATACGACCGTGATCACCTGCGCGGGGCAGGCGCGGTTCTACCGCTACAAGGAGTTGAAGCGCGCCGCAGCGCAGCCGCTCGGCCCCCGGCTGCTGCGCGAGATCGACGACTCCCTGCATTTCTTCTCCCACCAGGACCGTTCGGGGCAGTTTGCGATGCGGCGCCTCTTCCTCGCAGGCGAAGAGCCGGTCGTTCGCGAACTGGCCGAGGGGTTTCATGACCGGGAATCGTTCGCGGTGGAGATCCTGTCTCCAGCGGCCATGCTGCCTGCGGGCACGGACGCGGGCGCGGGTATGGCTGCGGCGCTCGGCGCAGGAGGCTCGCTCCCGCGATGATCTCGATCGACTTTGCAACCGGGAACCACCGGCTCGCGGCGCGCATCACTACGGGACTTGCCGCTGCGGCGCTCCTGCTCGTTGTCCTGGCCGTCGGCACGCTCCTGCACGCGCGGTCCTTGCACGGCGCATACGCCGATCTGGAAGCGCGACGCGGCACGCTCGAATCCTCCATGCACCGTCTCGATGCGGTCCTCGCGGAGCGCGACCGCGTCGTCAAGGACCTCACGGCCCTGTCCGGGCTGCTGCAGGAGCGCAGGTTTTCCTGGACGCTCCTGCTGACCGACCTGGAGGCGGTTTTCCCGGTCGGCGTCGCGCTCGACAAACTGGGGGTCGAAGCGGGGGGGCGGCGCGTGGTCCTGGCGGGCAGGGCGCGCTCGCCCGAGGCGCTCCGGAACCTCATGGTCGGGCTCGAACGGTCGCCGCATTTCACTGATCCGTTCCTGAAGCACCAATCGATCGACAAGGGGGCCATCTCCTTCGACCTCACCGCATCCTATGAAGAATCGCGAACTGCTGCAACGACTCCTCGGCCCTAGACGGCAACGCGTTCTGCTGGCGCTCGTTGCGGCGCTTGTCTGCGTGGACGCGCTGCTGTACGCGCTCCTGGTCGCTCCGACGACGCACCGCATCGACGCGCTCGAGCGGCAGTGCGCCGAGCTCACCCAGCGCCGGACCGAGGCCGTCCTGTTCCAGAAGCGCAAGCGCGATCTTGCGGGGATCAGCGAGGGCATGCCTGCGCAGAAGGACATGCCCATCCTGGTGAAGGACCTGGTGCAGTCGGCCCGCCGCCTGCACCTGGCGGTCGGCGCGGTGCAGTACGATATGCCGAAGCGGGGAGGGAACGATTTCAGCGTGCTGAGCTTCACCTTTCCGGCCGCGGGCGGCTATGCTGCAGTCAAGCGGTTCCTCTATACGGTCGAGACCGCGGACCGGTTCATCGCCATCCGGGACGTGGAGCTTGCGTCGGACAAGGGCAGGGTGTCTTTGCAGCTGAAACTGGCGACCCCGGTCCGGGAGCAATGAGACCGGGGGCCGGAGGGGCCGGCACAGGATCATGACCATCGACCGGGAGAAACAACTGCTCGTCGCGCTGCTCGCGGCGCTCACGCTGCTCGTGCTCTACCGTGTGCTCACCGCACCCAAGCCGCGGACCGCGCCGCTGACCTATCGGCGGGGGGCGGTCGCCACCTCGCCGGTACGCCAAAACATGCATGCTGCGGGGCGCGTGGACCCGCTCGAGACCTTTCTGCTGCGGCGCGAGGAGAAATACCCCGGGGTGAGGCGCGACCTCTTCCGCATGGAGAACCCGGCCCCGCGTCCGAAGCCGAAGCCGAAACCGAAACCCGTGCCGGTCTCGGTCACCACGCCGACCGTGCCGCCTCCCCCGGTCAAGACGCCTGAGGAACTGGCGGCCGAGGCGGCCAAGACGGACCTGGCGAAATTCCGGTTCCTGGGATACCTCACCGACCAGGACAGTTCGCTCTTTCTGTCAAAGGACGGGGAGCTCTTTATCGTCAAGAACGGCGACCCGGTGCTCGGCACCTACCGGGTGAAAGAGGCGGGCAAGGACTACGTGGTGCTGCGCGACTCGGCGACCGGCGTCGAGCGGCGCATCATGCTCTCGGGAGGGGATGAACAGCGGCCCGGCCCAACGGCCCCGTCGCCGTACCGGCCGTTCCGGCCGCGCTGAAGGCGCGGCGGGCGTGCAAGGAGGAGAAGGGATGAGGAGGTTCATGACGGCGGTCCTGATCGTCGGCGCGGTGCTGACGCTCGCGGGCTGCGCGGGTTCGCGGGCGTTCCAGCGGGGCGAGCACTACGCCCAGAACGGCGACTGGGACCTCGCGGTCAAGGAATACCGCGAGGCGACGAAGAACGAGCCGCAGAACATCGAGTACCGGTCCTCCCTGCTGCGCGCCCAGGAGACCGCGGCGAACGAGCACTACAAGAAGGCGCGGGAGTTCGTGAAGGAGCGCAAGCTCGACCAGGCGGTGGTGGAACTCCAGCAGGCCCTGTACCTGAACCCTGCGAACGCGGCCATCCAGGGGGCGCTCCGCTCGGTGCTCGACATGAAACAGGCCGAGGAGCACTACCGCGCCGCGCTCACCTTCGAGGACCTCGGCAGGCTGAACGACGCCCTCAATGAGCTGGCCCAGGCCGTCAACCTGGACCCCAACAACGCCAAATACCTCGACGCCCAGGACAAGCTGCAGCGCAAGAAGAACGCGGCCGAGCCGGAAGACGCGCTCTCCCTCGCCTCGACCAAACCGATCACCCTCAACTTCAAGAACACCAACATCAAGGAGGTCTTCGAGCTGCTTGCGAAGCTCTCGGGCATCAACATCCTGTTCGACGAAGACGTACGGGCCCAGCCGGTGACGATCTTCGTCAAGGACGTGTCGTTCCAGTACGCGTTGAACCTGCTCCTCTCCACGAACAACCTGTTCATGAAGAAGGTCAGCGACGACACGATCATCATCATCCCCAAGACCAAGCAGAAGATGGACCAGTACCAGGACCTGATGGTCAAGACCTTCTACCTGACCAACGCGAAGGCCAAGGACATGGTCAATCTCCTGCGCTCCATGCTCGACGTCCGGAAGATCTATGTGAACGAGGCCGACAACTCCATCACCATGCGTGATACGCCCGAAAAGCTGAAGCTGGCCGCCAAGGTCATCGCGGCGAACGACCTCAAGGCCGCGGAGGTCGTGCTCGACGTGGAGATCCTGGAGATCTCGCGCACCAAGGCCCTGCAGTACGGATGGAACTTCTCCCCCCAGTCGCTCACGGCGACGGCCTTCCAGAACCCTTCCGTCGCCGCCACCGCCACGACCGGCGGGGTGGCCTTGAGCGACATCAGCAATCTCGGCAAGAACAACATCTTCCTGACGCTGCCGAGCGTGGTCGTGAACCTCCTGAAGCAGGACTCCGACGCCCAGACGCTCGCCAACCCGCGGGTGCGGGTCATGGACGGCCAGAAGGCGAAATTCCTGATCGGCGACCGGATCCCGATCCAGACCGCCACGGTCCAGTCCACCACGACCGCGGCGATCACCTCCAGCTTCGAGTACAAGGACGTGGGCATCAAGCTCGGCATCGAGCCGGACATCCATTTGAACAATACGATCACGCTCAAGCTGAACATGGAGATCAGCACCCTGGGCGACGCCATGGACTTCGGCAACGGCCAGAAGCAGTACCGCTTCGGCACGCGCGACACCGACACGGTGATCAACCTGCAGGACGGCGAGACGGTGATCATCGGCGGCATGATCAAGGACGAGGAGCGGAAGAGCAGGGTCAAGATCCCGATCCTGGGAGATATCCCCGTGATCGGCAGGCTCTTCTCCTCGACCGACAACGGGACGGTCAAGACGGACATCCTCATGTCCATTACGCCGAACATCGTGCGCACCATGGAGCTGCCGGACAAGGACGACCAGGCCTTCTGGTCCGGCACCGAGGATACGTACAGCGACAAGCCGCTCTTCGTCTCCGAGGGCGAGCAACCCGCTCAGCGGACGACGAAGCGGAAAGAGGATAAGAGCGCGGTGCTCGACGCCCTGGCAAAGCGCGGCCCGCAGGCCGTGACGGCCCCGACCGTGACACTTCCGGCTCCGACCGCGAGGCTTTCGGCCCCGACCGGCACCCCGCCCGCGCCTGCGCCGCAGGCGTCCTCGCTCACGATCGTTCCGGCGCAGGAATCGACCGGGATCGGCCAGGATGCGCGGTTCGACGTGGCCGCCGCGGGACTCCGGGACCTCTACGGCGCCATCGTCACGATCAGCTACGATCCGGCGGTCGTGGAGTTCAAGAGCGCCGGCGAAGGGCCGCTCTTGCGGCAGGACGGGCAGCAGACCTCCTTCCTGTTCTCGAACAACATCAAGGCCGGTACCGTGGACGTCTACCTGACCCGGATCGGCGACGTGGGCGGGGTGAGCGGCAAGGGGAACCTCTTCTCCATCGTGTTCCAGGGCAAGGCCGGAGGATCGAGCGATATTACCGTGAAAAGCGCGAAACTGACCACCTACAAACGGGAGCAGCTCCGGGCCGATCTGCACGGCGCAGCGGTCCGGGTGCAGTAGGGGACATGCGGGACGTATCGGGACCGGCCGGGACCCACGGGCTCTCGCTCGTCGAGCTGCTCGTGGTCATTGCGATCCTTTCGATCCTGGCTGCTGCGGTCATGCCCCTGTCGCGCATGTCCGTCACGCGCGTGAAGGAGATCGAGCTCCGGCGCGATCTCCGGACCATGCGGACCGCGATCGACGCCTTCCACCGGGACTGCCTGGAGCACCAGCTGACGACGGACGACTGCAAGCAGGACCAGGACTATTATCCGGCGACGCTCGAACTCCTGACCCGGCCGCTCAAGCTGGCGGGCACGGTGGACCGGACGCGACGCTATCTCCGGCGCATCCCGAAGGACCC
>JBJKRX010000020.1:0-6273 GCA_046704425.1 Nitrospirota bacterium | reverse complement strand
TGATCTCGCCGATCGTCTGGGTCTGATCGCTCAGCTTCACGATGGTCTCGGCGACCGAGTCCATCATCGTCTTGATGCGGTTCACCCCTTCCACGGCCTCTTTGACGGCGGCGTTGCCCTGCCGCGCCGTCTGGACCGCCTTCTGGGCGCTCTCCGAGACGCCGCGCGATTTTTCGGTCGCGAGCTGCGCGGTCTGGCGCACCTCCTCCACCGTCGAGGTCGTCTCGGTCACGGACGAAGCGGTCTCCGACGCGCCCGAGGCGACCTGCGTGGTCGTGGCAAGGATCTCCCCCGTGGACGAGACCAGGATCTCGACCGACTCCTGAATCTGACGCGTAACGCTTCGGAGACTGTCGGTCATCGCGGCCAGGGCCTTGCCGAGCACATCCCGCTCGGACCGGACTCCGACCTGCGCAGTCAGGTCCCCTTGCGCGATCCGCTCCGCGACCCCCGCCATGGCGCGCAGGTACTCCGTCATACGAACGAAGGCGCCGGTGAGGACCCCGACCTCGTCGCGCCGCTCTATCGCCGCGAGGACCGCGCCGAGATCTCCCGCGGAGATCCCTTCCGCCACTGTGGTCAGTTCCTGCAGCGGCATCGCGATCAGGGTGTTCAGACGCCGCGCCATCCACGCGCTCACGAGCAGCGCGAGGGCGGCGAGGGCGACGAAGGCGACGATCCAGGCGCGCGAGGCGGCTACCGCGGCGGCAATGCGGCTCCGGGCCCGGGCCATAGCGTCATCGCCGAGATCCTTCGCCAGGTCCCGGATGCGATTGTACCGCGCATCCTGGATCGTCGTGCCCAACGTCTGGGCATCGGCATACTTCCCGCGGACGATCATATCCATCTGCTCGTCGCGAGTCTTGAGGTAGGCGGCCCGAACCGCCTTCAGATCCTCCAGCTTTTTCATGGCCGCGGGATCATTCCGCAGGGATTCGGCGATCACGCCCAGTCCCGACTCGACCTCCTGCGCCCGCGCCCTGATGTCCTGTCCCAATGCCTGCTGCTTTATCCGGTCCCGGGTGAGCGACATCTCGAGGACCTGGGCCCGGACGCGGTTCTGGTCCGACCGCAGTTCGATAAGCGCGACAACCGGCAGAAAATCGGCTTGGTACAGGTCTGCCTGCGACGACCGGAGCGACGCGATCCCGCTGTAGGCCGCGCCGATGACGGCCGCGAGCAGAACGAGCATCATGCCGAACCCGACATAGAGCTTGGCCCGTACGGAAAGATCCAGGAACCATTTCATGGCCGTCCTCCTTTGTTCTTGCCCGTCCGTTGTGCTTTGTTTTCGACGCCGAATGGACGGTCTTACACGCGATACTGCGCCACCACGGCCTTCAGTTTCCGCCCCACCTCGTTCAGATTGTGCGCGGCCTGCTCGGCCTGTTTCGTGCCCGCCATATTCTGCTGGGCCGCCTGTTTGATGTTCTCCATGGCCAGGGCGATCTGGTCCATGCCCGCAAACTGCTGCTGGCTCGACGCCGCGATCTGGGTCGCGGCCTGCGCCGCCTCGACGATGCTCTCCGAAAGCCGCTTGATGGACTCGCCCGAGTCCGTTGTCTGCTGCACCCCCGACTCCACCGCCTTGCTCACCTGCTCCGCGGCCATGACCGCCGCAGAGGTCGCCTTCTGAATGTCCGTCAGGATCGCCCGGACCTGCTCGGTCGCCTGCTTCGACTGGTCCGCCAGACTCTTGATCTCCTGCGCCACGACCGCGAACCCCTTGCCCTGCTCCCCGGCCTTCGACGCCTCGATCGCCGCGTTCACGGAAAGAAGATTGGACTGCTGCGCCAGGTCGTTCACCGTCGTGATGATCTCGCCGATCGTCTGGGTCTGATCGCTCAGCTTCACGATGGTCTCGGCGACCGAGTCCATCATCGTCTTGATGCGGTTCACCCCTTCCACGGCCTCTTTGACGGCGGCGCTGCCCTGCCGCGCCGTCTGGACCGCCTTCTGGGCGCTCTCCGAGACGCCGCGCGATTTTTCGGTTGCGAGCTGCGCGGTCTGGCGCACCTCCTCCACCGTCGAGGTCGTCTCGGTCACGGACGAAGCGGCCTCCGACGCGCCCGAGGCGACCTGCGTGGTCGTGGCAAGGATCTCCCCCGTGGACGAGACCAGAACCTCGACCGACTCCTGAATCTGACGCGTAACGCTTCGGAGGTTCTCGATCATGCGGATGAAGGCGCCGGTGAGGACCCCGACTTCGTCGCGGCGATCCACGGCTCCCGGCGCATTCGACAGGTCGCCCGCGGCGATACGCTCCGCAACCGCCGTAATCTCCCGGAGCGGCGCGGCCAGCAAGGCGTTCATGGCCCGCGCCATCCAGAAGCTGAGTGCGAGCGCGAGGGCCGCTGCAGCAGCGAATACGATGGCCCACGTCCGAGACCGCGCCTCGGCCTCCGCCACGCGGGTCTTTGCCGATGCAGTCTCCGCATCGCCGAGGTCTATCGCCAGGTCACGGATTCGGTTATACCGCTCATCCTGGATCGTCGTGCCCAGGGTCTGGGCTTCAGCGTACCGGTCATGTGCGATGAGATCGATCTGCTTGTCCCGCGTTTTGACATAGGCGGCCCGGACCGTCTTCAGTTCTTCCAGCTTCTGCAGTTCCGCCGGATCGTTTTGGAGGGAGGCGGAGATCACGGCAAGGCCCGCATCGACCTCATCGGACCGATCACGGATGTCTCGTTCCAAGGCCTGCTGCTTTGCGCGGTCCCGGGTAAGCGACATCTCGAGGATCTGTGCCCGGACGCGGTTCTGGTCGGACCGCATCTCGATAAGCTCCAACGCAGGGAGAAAATCTTCACGATACAGCGCGGTCTGGGAAGACCGAAGAGACGCAATCCCGCTGTAGGCCGCGCCGATGACGGCCGCGAGCAGAACAAGCATCAGACCGAACCCGGCAAAGATCTTCGCCCGCATGGAGAGATTCAGCAACCATTTCATGTCCATCCTCCCGTTCACACCTCTGCATTCACGATGAGCTTGTCATGGGCCAGAAGCTTCTCCGCGTCCAGGATGATCATGCGCCCGCTCGTGACGCCCTTCAGGAATTCCTCGCGGATTCCCGAAAGCACGGGCAGGGACTTCTGGAGCGCGTGCTCGTCGATCGCGCCTACGCCGGTCACGGCGTCGGCAAGGATGCCGAACTCCAGGCCCTTTCCCCGGATGATCACGGCCTTGGCGAGGTCGCTGAGCCCTTTATCCTGAAGGTCGAAGAGCTTCCGCAGATCGATAACCGGGATGATCCTGCCCCGCACGTTGATCAGGCCGAGCACGAATCGCGGGGCGCAGGGCACGGGGGTGCAGTCCTTCAGCGTATGGACCTCCCGGACGTATCGCGACTCGATCCCGTAGCATTCACCCGAGATCAGGAACACCACGATCTCCAGGCGTTCGCCGTCCGGCAGCGGCTCCGGTTCCCGGGCGAGCAGTTGCGCCCGCTCGTGCAGGATCCGCTCCCGCTCCGCCGGACCGGGACTGAATTCCCCTGCGAGCGCCGCCGCCGCCTCCGCCACGCGGCTGCGCACCTGTTCCCAGTCGATCGCGCCGTTGTGCATGCCCTTACCTCCTGACCAGCGTCTTCTCGATCGTCTCGATGATCTCCAGGAGACCGCGTGCGGTCATGCCCTCCGCTCCCGGGAGAAGCTCCTCCGGATTTCCCGCACGGAGCAGCAGCCCGGCGTTCTCGAAGTGTTTGTTCGCGGCCTTCCACCGCCGCTGCCGGCGCGCTATGTCGCCGAGCAGGAAGTGGGCGAGCACGAAGCGAGGGTCCAGAAAGAGCACGCGGCGCAGCGACTGAGCGGCCTCGTCGAGCCGGTCCCGTCCCTGGAGGATGATCGCGCGCAAGTAATGGAGCCCGGGGTTCGTCTTGTCCGCGGCGATCGCCCGGTCGCACCAGTCGTTCGCCTCGACGAGCCTCCCCTGGTCGGCGGCGGAACGCGCGGCAAGCGCTATGGCGACCGGGTCCGGATCATTGCGCTCCGCACCGGACTGTTCCTTTTCCGCGACGGGAGACGCATGCCTCTCCTCTTCGCTCCCGGGAACGGCGGGCGAAACGGCGATTGCATCACTCGTTTCGCGACCCTCGTCGGTCCATTCCTGCCCTGCGTCCCGCGTCACGCGCCCATCGCGCTTCGTCTCTTTTCCTTCGGTCTCTGCAACGGGTTTCTCCGCGTCCTTCCGGTAGAAGATGGCGTTCGCGACCGTCACGGACCGGAAACCCGAGAACAGGGTTCGGGACGTCTCCGCGGGACTGACGGCAAGCCACCCGTCTTCGGAAAGGGAGCGATGAAAAACCAGCGCGGCCTTCCGGGCGCTTTCCGGCGAGAAATACATGAGGACGTTCCGGCAGAGGATGAGGTCCGCAACGGACGCCCCGTTCGGGAAGGGGGGCGGCTCGTTGTCGGCCAGGTTGTGATAGGAAAAGACGACCAGATCCCGGATCGCGGGGATAACCTCGTATTGGCCGTCGGCGCGGCGGATGAAATAGCGGCCCTGCAGCCAATCCGGCGCCTGGCGGAAGGACCAGGACCCGTATACGCCCCCGGCCGCCTTCTCGATGAAGCGGGGATTGATGTCCGTGGCCAGGATTGCGACGTTCCACGAGGCGAGGTCCGGGATGAGCCGGGCAAGGACGATGGCGAGGGAATAGGCCTCTTCGCCCGTAGCCCCGCCTGCGCTCCAGAGCAGGAGCCGCCGTCCGGCAGCGCTCCGCGCGCGGATCAGTGCGGGCAGAACGCGCGTCTCGAGGGCGTCGAACAGATGGTGGTCCCGGAAGAAGTAGGTCTCGCCGATCGTAAGCAGACCGGCGAGGTACTCGATCTGCTCCCGGCCGAAGGCGTCGGAAAGGAAACGGGTCATGCAGGACGACGCGTCCGGAAAGCCCAGTTCTTTTGCGGCGATCGCGAGCCCCTGTTCGAGGTCTCGGCGCCGCGCGCTCTGGAAGTCCAGGCCCATGCGGTCGCCGAGATACCGGCAGAAGCGGTCCAGCAGGGCCTCGAAGCGGGCGTCCGGTTCCGGATGGACGGTGTCGCGGAACTGCGCGGTCCCCGGGGCGGGATCAGGCACGGTGCGCCTCCCCGTCTCCGGTCTTCTCCCCGGCGTTCGGCGCCGGCGACCCGGTCGGTGCGGCAAGGAATGTGGCAAGGTCGCAGATGAAGACCATGCCGTCCGCGAGCTTCACGACGCCGTCGATCCTGCCGAGGCACGGATCGATCTTGTCCGGACCGACGAGCGCGTGTTCCGGACAGCCGTACACGCCGTCCACGGTCTCGACCGGCAGGGCGACCGTGCGGCCCGATACATGCGTTACGACCAGATGGTCGTGCAGGCCCGGTTCCCTCTCAGTCAAGCCCAACCGGGACCGCAGGTCAAGGACCGGAACGATCCTGCCCTGCAGGTTGACGACCCCGTGTACGTCGCGGGCGCCCTCGGGCGGCCGGGCCAGGGCGACCGTGCGAACGACCCGTTCCACCGCTCCCAGGCGCAACCCGTACCGCCGTCCGTCGAGCCGGAAGACGATGATGTTTTCACTGCCGTTCTCGTCGTTGTCCATGACGGCCGCTCCCTTTCCGTCATCGGTTCGTGGTGATACCAAGTAATCTTAGCGGAGATGCAACAGATTGGCAATCGGGAAATCCCTTACAGGAGGCAGGATTTTTCCTGACAGGATCCTCCAGGGGCAGGGCAAGAAAGGCGAGGACTACTTCGTATCGAGCGAGGTGATCCCGTGGCGGATCGCGAACCGCGTGAGGTCCGCAATGTTGTCGATGCCGAGCTTCTTCATGACCCGCATGCGGAAGGTCTCGGCCGTCTTGACGCTGATGGCGAGGTCGTCCGCGATCTCACGCATGTTTTTGCCTTCGGCGAGGAGTTGGAGCACCTCCCGCTCCCTGCTGGTGAGCCGGGAAACTTCGGAAGGGACCCGTTCCGCAACGAGGGAGACGTAATCCCGGATCATGGCGTCGGTGAGCTGGGGGCTCAGGTACGGCTGGTCCGCAACCACGGTGCGAAGGGCCTGCAGCAGCTCGTCGAAGGCGCAGTCCTTGATCAGGTACCCCGCGGCGCCTGCCTGGAACATATCCACCACGAAATGCCGTTCCGTATGCATCGAGAGGGCCAACACCTTGACGCGGGGCGCCTTTTCCAGGATCCGGCGGGTGGCGTCCACGCCGTTCAGGTCCGGCAGCCCGATGTCCATCAGGACCACGCGGGGCCGGTGTTTGAGCGCGAGCTGCACCGCGGTCCTGCCGTTGTCCGTCTCCGCCACGA